>NZ_JBEYVX010000025.1:0-82097 GCF_040644195.1 Streptomyces sp. NPDC047014
ACGCCCGGTTACATTCCGAACCCGGAAGCTAAGCCTTTCAGCGCCGATGGTACTGCAGGGGGGACCCTGTGGGAGAGTAGGACGCCGCCGAACAACCCGCCCTTTTAGCTCAGTCGGTAGAGCGTCTCCATGGTAAGGAGAAGGTCAACGGTTCGATTCCGTTAAAGGGCTCCAAACAGAAAAGCCCCCGCCACTCGGCGGGGGCTTTTTTGCGTTTCAGGGCCGGACCGGCTGTTGTCAGTAGTAGCCCTTCTCGCCGTCCAGGAGCTCGCGTATGGCGTCCATGTGGCCGGCATGGCGGGCGGTTTCCTCGATCATGTGGAGCAGGACCCAGCGCACCGAGGCGGCGCCGGCCTTGTATGCGGTGTTCCGGCCCGTGTCGTCCAGCGAGAGCGAGGCCAGGATCTCGTTCGACACCGCGCACTGGCGGTCGTACTCCTCCAGCAGCCGGCTCAGGGGGATGCCGTCGACCTGCATGTCCGCGCCCTCGCCGTCCGCGAACTGCGGGTTCGGGGCGGACGGGCGGTCCAGGAGCATGACCTCGAACCAGCAGTGCTCCACCCAGCGCATATGGGAGACCAGGCCCGCCGCCGTCATCAGCGGGGAGGACGGCAGGACCGGGCGGTGGGCGTCGGCCTCGGAAAGGCCCTCGCACTTCCAGTGGATGATCGAACGCTGCATGTCGAGCCAGCCCAGCAGCTGGGTGCGTTCGTCGGCGGTGTAATCGGGGCGGGTACGGGGAGTCGGCATGGGCGCCGAGGCTAGCCCAGACCGGTGCTCCCCGCACCGGGATTAATCGCCGACCCGCGGATGCGGGACGCGGAAGGCCAGGATGGCCATGTCGTCCGAGGCGGGTTCGGCGGCGAAGCGTTCCACCGCCCGCAGCACACGGGAGGCCACCGCGCCGGCGGTGAGGCCCGTACAGGTCGTGAGGACCTCCGTGAGGCCGTCGTCGCCCAGCATGCGGCTGCCCTCGCGGCGTTCGGTGACGCCGTCCGTGACGCAGAGCAGGACATCGCCCGGGTCGAGGGTGAGGGTCTGCTCGTAGAGGTCCAGGTCCTCGATGACGCCCAGCAGGGGCTGCGGGTCCGCGGCCGGGTCGACCTCGCCGTTCGGGCGCAGGCGCAGCGGCAGTGGGTGGCCCGCGCAGACCACCTTCATCAGGGCGCCGCCGTCGGGCTGCGGGTGCAGTTCGCCGTAGAGGAGGGTGAGGAAGCGGCTGCGGGCGCCCTCGTCGAGGATGGCCGCGTTCAGCCGTTCCAGGACGGCCGGGCCGCCCAGGCCCTCGCGGGCCAGGAGCCGCAGGGCGTGCCGGGCGAGGCCGGTGACGGCGGCGGCCTCGGGGCCGGTGCCGCAGACGTCGCCGATGGCGAAGCCGTACGCGCCGTCGCGGATCGGGAAGACGTCGTAGAAGTCGCCGCCGACCTCGTTGCCCTCGCCCGCCGCGCGGTAGATGACCTCGACCTCCATGCCGGGAATCGCGGGGGAGCCGGGCGGGAGCAGGCTGCGCTGGAGGGAGCGGCTGATGGCGGTGCGCTCGGAGTACAGGCGGGCGTTGTCGAGTGCGAGGGCGGCCCTGCGGGACAGGTCCTCGGCCAGTTCCAGGATCTCCTGGCGGAAGTGCTCCTCGCGCGGCTTGCCGAGGGTGAGCAGGCCGATCACGCGGTTGCGGGCGAGGAGGGGCAGGATCACCGTCTCGCCGCCGACCGCGAGCGCGGCGTCGGGCCACGGGCGGGCGCCGGCCTCGCGGACCGGGTCGGGCGGGCTGACCCGGGAGAGCAGGTCCTTGAGCCCGTCGATGCGGTCCTCGTCCTCGTGCAGTACGTAGGAGAGGTACGGGTCGGAGGACTGGTCGGCGATGGTGTAGACGGCGCACCAGGTGGCGAGCGTGGGGACGGTCATCTGCGCCATGAGGGCGAGGGTCTGGTCCCGGTCCAGGGTGCCGGCCAGCAGGTCGGAGGCTTCGACGAGGAAGGACAGCGAGCCGCGGCGCAGGCGCTCCAGCTCGCCGAGGCGGGCGGACTCCACGGCGAGGGCGATGCGGTCGGCGGCGAACTGGAGGTGCAGCGCCTCCTCGTTGGTGTACCGGTCGGGGGCTTCGGCGGCGACGCCGAGGGAGCCGGTGAGGCGGCCCTCCACCTTGAGGGGGACGGTGACCGCGGAGCGCATGCCGGTGCTCTCCAGCAGCGGGACGGCGCCGGGGAGGGCGACGAGGTCGTCGTGGACGGCGGGGAGCCGGGCCGATCCGTAGCGGTTGGCGCCGGCTTCGACGGGCACGCGGGCGAAGCGCTGGCGGGTGGAGGGCAGGCCGGTGGTCGCGCGGACCTCCAGCTCGGTCTCGTCGTCGGTGGCGAGCAGCAGGAAGGCGGCGTCGGCGTCGAGGAGGTCCCGGGCCCGTTCGACGGTGCGCTGGAGCAGGCCGTCGAGGTCGTCGGGGGCGGGGGAGCCGATGAAGACCTCGAAGGGGTCCGCGGGGCGGGGCTCGGTGAGGGCGCCGCTGTCGGTGGCGGGGACCCGTACCGGGGTCTGGAGGAGGGCGCGCTCGTCGTCGTGGACCAGGAGGCACACGGTGGACGGCTCGCCGTGGGCATCGCGGACCCGCAGGTGGGAGGCGTAGACGGGGATGACGCGGCCGTCGGCGCCGCGGACGCCGTAGCTGCCCTCCCAGCGGGACAGGCGCAGGGCCTCGGCGATGCCGGTGCCGGTGCCGGGGGTCTGCGGCCAGGCGGCCAGCTCGGCGAGGGGGCGGCCGAGGGCCTTCTCCGCCGGGTATCCGAAGATGTGCTCGGCGTCGTCGTTCCAGGCGGAGACGGCGTCGGCGGAGTCGATCTGGAGGACGGCGACGCGGACCCGGCTGTCGGCCAGCGGCAGCAGCCGGTCGGGGACGACGGGGCCCGCGGAGCGGGTGCCGACCGGGCGGTCGGGGAGGTCGAGGCGGAACCAGACGTGCTTGTGCGTGGCGGTGTACTCGACGCCCCAGCGGGTGGCGAGGGCCGCGCACAGCATCAGCCCGCGGCCGTTCTCGCGGTCGGGGTCGGCGTACGGGCTGTCGCCGGGGTGCCGCAGCGGCAGTTCGCGCTCCGGGTAGCGGTCGGCGACCTCGACGCGGACGCCGTCCTCGGTGCGCAGGCACAGCACTTCGGCGCTGGTCCCGGCGTGGACCACCGCATTGGTGACGAGCTCGCTGGTCAGGACCACGGCGTCGTCGACGATGTCCG
This sequence comes from Streptomyces sp. NPDC047014, assembly GCF_040644195.1. Lineage (NCBI taxonomy): Bacteria > Bacillati > Actinomycetota > Actinomycetes > Kitasatosporales > Streptomycetaceae > Streptomyces > Streptomyces sp. NPDC047014. Next base: position 3,219 of record NZ_JBEYVX010000025.1, read on the forward strand.
CGAACCCCCAGCCCTGCAGGGTGTCGCGGACGAACGCGCGGGCCGCGGCGACCGAGCGCCCGAGGGGATCGAAGCTGGCCGCCGCCCGTGCCGTGATCACGAGTCTCCTTCGACGCGGTTGGACATCGGATGCCAGGTTACTTACCTTCACGGGCGGCATGGTGCCGTCGTCGGGGAATCCACCCGCAGGGTACGGCGGGTATGCGATGGTGCCGAAGTGTTATGGCCGGGTTCGGCCAGGGTGAAACACTGGGCAGGCTTGGAGTGCCGGCTCGCGAGGAGTCGGCGTCCGGTGGAACAGCGGTCGACCCTTTCGGGAGGGACACGGTGGAGTCTGGCGCAGCGGTGCGGCGTACGGGGACGCGGCCCAAGGGCGGGCGTTCCCGGCGCGGCGGGACGACGGAGGTCGATACCGCCGCGCTGAACCGGCTGCTCACGGCCCTGGTGTCGATGCGGGACGGGAACTTCCGCAAGCGGCTGACGGTGTCCGGCGAGGGCGTGATGGCGGAGATCGCCGCCGTCTACAACGAGGTCGCCGACCGGAATCTGCATCTGACCGGGGAGCTGTCCCGGGTCCGGCGGACGGTGGGCAGGGAGGGCAAGCTCAGCGAACGGCTGGAAACGGGCGCCTGCGAGGGCTCCTGGGCGGCGGCGATCGACGCCTCGAACCAGCTGGTGGACGATCTGGCCCGGCCGGTGTCCGAGGTGGGCCGGGTGCTGTCGGCGGTGGCCGAGGGCGATCTCGACCAGCGGATGGACCTGCGGACGCAGACCGCCGACGGGGCGGGGCATCCGCTGCGCGGCGAGTTCCTGCGGGTCGGGCGGACGGTCAACAACCTGGTCGACCAGCTGTCCGCGTTCACCGACGAGGTGACGCGGGTGGCGCTGGAGGTGGGCACCGAGGGCAAGCTCGGCGGTCAGGCCCAGGTGCGGGGGATGTCCGGTTCCTGGAAGGACCTGACCGACTCCGTCAACACGATGGCGTACCGGCTCACCGCCCAGGTGCGTGACATCGCTCTCGTGACCACGGCGGTCGCGAAGGGCGATCTGTCGCGCAAGGTCACGGTGCATGTGGCCGGCGAGATGCTCCAGCTGAAGAACACCGTGAACACGATGGTGGACCAGCTGTCGTCGTTCTCCTCCGAGGTGACGCGGGTCGCCCGCGAGGTGGGTACGGAGGGCGAGCTGGGCGGCCAGGCGAAGGTGCCCGGGGTCGCCGGTGTGTGGAAGGACCTGACGGACTCGGTCAACACCATGGCCGGGAACCTGACGGCCCAGGTGCGCGGGATCGCGCAGGTGACGACGGCGGTCGCGAACGGTGACCTGTCGCAGAAGGTACGGGTCAGCGCGCGCGGCGAGGTGGCGCAGCTGGCCGAAACGATCAACCAGATGACCGAGACCCTGCGGACCTTCGCGGACGAGGTCACGCGCGTGGCCAGCGAGGTCGGGGCCAAGGGCACGCTGGGCGGCCAGGCGCAGGTGCCGGGGGCCGCGGGGACCTGGAAGGACCTCACCGACTCGGTGAACACGGTCTTCCGGAACCTGACCACGCAGGTGCGGGACATCGCGCAGGTGACGACTGCGGTGGCCAACGGCGATCTCTCGCAGAAGGTCACCGTCGATGTGGCCGGCGAGATGCTGGAGCTCAAGAACACCGTCAACACGATGGTGGACCAGCTCCAGTCCTTCGGTTCGGAAGTGACGCGGGTGGCCCGTGAGGTCGGCGTCGAGGGCGAGCTGGGCGGTCAGGCCCAGGTGCCCGGGGCGGCCGGTACGTGGAAGGACCTCACCGACTCGGTGAACACCGCCTTCCGCAACCTCACCGGCCAGGTCCGCAATATCGCGCAGGTGACCACGGCGGTGGCCAACGGCGATCTGTCGCAGAAGGTCACGGTGGACGTCTCGGGCGAGATGCTCCAGCTCAAGAACACCGTGAACACGATGGTGGACCAGCTGTCCTCCTTCGCCGACCAGGTCACGCGCATGGCCCGCGACGTGGGTACGGAGGGCCGCCTCGGCGGCCAGGCCCGGGTGGAGGGGGTTTCCGGGACCTGGAAGGAGCTGACCGACTCCGTCAACTTCATGGCCGGGAACCTCACGTCCCAGGTGCGCCAGATCGCCCAGGTGACCACGGCGGTGGCCCGGGGCGATCTCTCCCAGAAGATCGACGTGGACGCCCGGGGCGAGATCCTGGAGCTCAAGAACACCATCAACACAATGGTCGACCAGCTCTCGGCCTTCGCCGAGCAGGTCACCCGGGTGGCCCGGGACGTGGGTACGGAGGGCCGCCTCGGCGGTCAGGCGCAGGTGCCCGGCGTGGCCGGTGTCTGGCGGGACCTGACCGATTCGGTGAACGGCATGGCCGGGAACCTGACCTCCCAGGTGCGCAATATCGCGCAGGTCGCGACGGCCGTGGCGCGCGGTGACCTGTCGCAGAAGATCGACGTGGACGCCCGGGGCGAGATCCTGGAGCTCAAGAACACCCTGAACACGATGGTCGACCAGCTGTCGAACTTCGCGGAGCAGGTGACCCGGGTGGCCCGTGAGGTGGGTACCGAGGGCATCCTGGGCGGCCAGGCCGAGGTGAAGGGCGTCTCCGGCACCTGGAAGGACCTCACCAAGTCCGTCAACTTCATGGCGAACAACCTGACGTCCCAGGTGCGCAACATCGCCGAGGTGACCACGGCGGTGGCCACCGGAGACCTCTCCAAGAAGATCACCGTCGACGCCAAGGGCGAGATCCTCGAACTGGTCACCACCGTGAACACGATGGTCGACCAGCTGTCCTCCTTCGCGGAGCAGGTGACGCGCGTGGCCCGTGAGGTGGGCTCCGAGGGCATCCTCGGCGGTCAGGCCCGGGTGCGCGGGGTCACGGGCATCTGGAAGGACCTGACCGACAACGTCAACCTGATGGCCAACAACCTGACCTCGCAGGTGCGCAACATCTCGCAGGTCTCGGCGGCGGTCGCCAACGGCGACCTGACCAAGAAGGTCACCGTCGAGGCGCGCGGCGAGGTCGCGCAGCTCGCCGACACCGTCAACACGATGGTGAAGACCCTGTCGTCCTTCGCCGACGAGGTGACGCGCGTGGCGCGCGAGGTGGGTACGGAGGGCCGCCTCGGCGGTCAGGCCCACGTGCCCGGGGTCTCGGGGACGTGGAAGGACCTCACCGACTCGGTGAACTTCATGGCCTCGAACCTCACCGGCCAGGTGCGGCAGATCGCCATGGTCACGACCGCCATCGCCAAGGGCGACATGACCAAGAAGATCGACATCGACGCGCGCGGGGAGATCCTGGAGCTCAAGACGACCATCAACACGATGGTCGACCAGCTGTCCTCCTTCGCCGACCAGGTGACCCGGGTGGCCCGCGAGGTGGGCACCGAGGGCATCCTCGGCGGCCAGGCGCGGGTCCGCGACGTGGACGGCACCTGGCGGGACCTCACCGAGTCCGTGAACGAGATGGCCGGGAACCTGACCCGGCAGGTGCGCGCGATCGCGGCGGTGGCCACCGCGGTGACCCGGGGCGATCTCAGCCTCAAGGTCGACGTGGACGCGGCGGGCGAGATCCAGGTCCTCCAGGACAACATCAACACGATGATCGTCAACCTGCGCGACACCACCCTGGCCAACAAGGAGCAGGACTGGCTCAAGGGCAACCTGGCCCGGATCTCCGCCCTGATGCAGGGCCGCCGCGACCTGGACGACGTGGCCTCGCTGATCATGAGCGAGCTGACCCCGGTGGTCTCCGCGCAGCACGGCGCCTTCTTCCTGGCCGTACCGGCCGGGGGCACCACCGAGATCGGGACGGAAGGGGGCGCGGACGGCTCGTACGAGCTGCGGATGCGCGGCAGCTACGCCTACGCGGGCGGCCAGATGCCGATCTCCTTCCGGCCGGGGGAGGGGCTGATCGGGGCGGTCGCCGAGGAGAAGCGGACGATCCTCGTCGAGAACACCCCGCCCGGCTACCTCAAGATCTCCTCGGGTCTGGGCGAGGCCCCGCCGGCGCATGTGATCGTGCTGCCGGTGCTCTTCGAGGGGACGCTGCTCGGCGTGATCGAGCTGGCCTCCTTCACCCCCTTCACGCAGATCCAGAAGGACTTCCTCAGCCAGATCGCCGAGATGATCGGTACGAGCGTCAACACCATCAGCGTCAACTCCAAGACGGAGATGCTGCTCAAGCAGTCGCAGGAGATGACTGAGCAGCTGCGCGAGCGCTCCGACGAGCTGGAGAACCGGCAGAAGGCCCTGCAGGCCGCCAACGCGGAGCTGGAGGAGAAGGCCGAGCTGCTGGCCCAGCAGAACCGGGACATCGAGGTGAAGAACACCGAGATCGAGGAGGCCCGGCAGGTCCTGGAGGAGCGCGCCGAGCAGCTTGCGGTCTCGATGCGCTACAAGTCCGAGTTCCTGGCGAACATGTCGCACGAGCTGCGCACCCCGCTCAACTCGCTGCTGATCCTGGCCAAGCTGCTCGCGGACAACGCGGACGAGAACCTGTCGCCGAAGCAGGTGGAGTTCGCCGAGACGATCCACGGGGCCGGTTCCGACCTGCTCCAGCTGATCAACGACATCCTGGACCTGTCGAAGGTCGAGGCCGGGAAGATGGACGTCTCCCCGACCCGGATCGCGCTGGTGCAGCTCGTGGACTACGTGGAGGCGACCTTCCGGCCGCTGACGGCGGAGAAGGGCCTGGACTTCTCGGTGCGGGTCTCGCCGGAGCTGCCGGCCACGCTGCACACCGACGAGCAGCGGCTGCTGCAGGTGCTGCGCAATCTGCTGTCGAACGCGGTGAAGTTCACCGACGGCGGGGCCGTGGAGCTGGTGATCCGCCCGGCCGGTGCGGACGTGCCGACGGCGATCCGGGAGCAGCTGCTGGAGGCCGGTTCGCTGCGGGAGGCGGACGCGGACCTGATCGCCTTCTCGGTGACCGACACCGGCATCGGGATCGCGGAGAGCAAGATGCTCGTGATCTTCGAGGCGTTCAAGCAGGCGGACGGTACGACGAGCCGCAAGTACGGCGGCACCGGGCTCGGGCTGTCCATCAGCCGGGAGATCGCCCGGCTGCTGGGCGGTGAGATCCACGCGGCCAGCGAGCCCGGCCGCGGCTCCACCTTCACGCTGTACCTGCCGCTGCACCCGAGCGAGCTGCCGCCGCAGGGGTACGCGCCCCCCACCCCCGGCGGCGGCCGCGGCGAGCTGTACCGCCGCTCGCTGGACGGGGCGCAGCCCGGGCTGCCGATGCTCCCGGCCGGGCCCTCGGCCGTACCGGCGGCTCCGGCCCCGCCCGCCCGGGCGACGGCGGTGGAGACGGCCGGGCCGGGGCAGGGCGGATCCGGGCAGGGCGGCGGCGCGCTGTTCCGGCGGCGGCGCAAGCCGCTGAGCGACCTGGAACCGCGTACGGCCGTGCCGGGGCAGCCGAGTCCGGCGGGGGCCGAGGACGGGTGGGACAGCGGGCAGGAGGAGCTGCCGGTGCCGCCGCGGACCTACGACTTCCACGGCGAGCGGGTGCTCATCGTGGACGACGACGTCCGCAACGTCTTCGCGCTCACCAGCGTCCTGGAACAGCACGGGCTGGCCGTGCTGTACGCGGAGAACGGGCGGGAGGGCATCGAGGTCCTGGAGCAGCACGAGGATGTGACGCTCGTCCTGATGGACATCATGATGCCGGAGATGGACGGCTACGCCACGACCTCCGCGATCCGGCGGATGCCGCAGTTCGCGGGGCTGCCGATCATCGCGCTGACGGCCAAGGCGATGAAGGGGGACAAGGAGAAGGCCATCGACTCCGGGGCCTCCGACTACGTCACCAAGCCGGTCGACCCGGACCACCTGTTGTCGGTGATGGAGCAGTGGATGCGGGGCAAGTGAGCGAGGGGGAGCGGAAGGGGACCGTATGCCGGTGCACGGGGGGCGCGAAAGTGCGCAACCATGGCAAACGGGGAACCTTCCGCCCTCGCGCGACGTTTCCGCTTCGTGCACAGTGACATCTCGGTGACAGGGTGTGGCGATGTCGCGACTGGGGCTACGATGACCGGCACAAGGACGGACGGCGCACGGGTGCCGTTCTCCGGGACGGGTCCCGGCAGCCGGGCCGGAGCCAGGAGCCGGGGAGGCCCCGTGCCGGGGCGAGGAGGACAGGGCATGGTGCAGAAGGCCAAGATCCTCCTGGTCGACGACCGGCCGGAGAATCTGCTGGCGCTGGAGGCCATCCTCTCCGCGCTCGATCAGACACTGGTCCGGGCGTCGTCGGGGGAGGAAGCGCTCAAGGCGCTGCTGACGGACGATTTCGCGGTCATCCTGCTGGATGTCCAGATGCCGGGCATGGACGGTTTCGAGACCGCCGCGCACATCAAGCGGCGTGAGCGGACCAGGGACATCCCGATCATCTTCCTCACCGCGATCAACCACGGTCCGCACCACACCTTCCGCGGTTACGCGGCGGGTGCGGTGGACTACATCTCCAAGCCCTTCGACCCGTGGGTGCTGCGGGCCAAGGTCTCGGTGTTCGTGGAGCTCTACACGAAGAACTGCCAACTGCGCGAGCAGGCGGGCCTGTTGCGCCTCCAGCTGGAGGGCGGCGGCGCCAACGGCGTGGACGCGGGCAAGGAGACGGCCGGGTTGCTGGCCGAGCTCTCCGCGCGGCTGGCCGCCGTGGAGGAGCAGGCGGAGGCCCTGACGAAGCAGCTCGGCGAGGACGCGGCCGACGCGGGCGTGGTGGCCACCGCGGCCCATCTGGAGCGCAAGCTCACCGGGCTGCGCCGGGCGCTCGACGCCCTGGAGCCGGGGACGGCCGGCGGGGCCCCGGTCCTGCCCGCGCAGAACTGACCCCGCGTACCGGCGGCCTGGCGGAGCGTCGTGGCCTGGCGGAGCGTCAAAGAGGGCGCGGAGACGGCGACACGAACGGGTGAAGGGGTGGGCACGCGTGTCCACCGGCGCGCGCACCGGTAACCTCGGGCGCATGGCCTCTCGTACGTCCGGTAAGGGTTCCCCGAGCGCCGCGGGCGCCGCGAAGGGCCGCACCGGCCGTACGGCGGCGCCGGCGAAGAAGGCGGCCCCCGCCCGCAAGCCCCCCGCGAAGAAGGCGGCGCCCGCGCGGCGCGCGCCGGTCAAGAAGGTCGCGGCCAGGCCCGCGCCGTCCCCGACGGGCGGTGTGGTGCGGCTGGTGCGCGCGGTGTGGCTGGGCTGCGCGCACGCGGTCGGCGCCGTCTTCCGCGGCATCGGTCACGGCGCGAAGAACCTGGACCCCGCCCACCGCAAGGACGGCCTCGCGCTGCTGCTGCTGGCGCTCGCGCTGATCGTGGCCGCCGGGACCTGGTCGAACCTGAGCGGACCCGTCGGGGATCTGGTCACCATGCTGGTCACCGGTGCCTTCGGCCGACTGGATCTGCTCGTACCGGTACTGCTCGGTGTCATGGCCGTGCGTTTCATCCGCCACCCCGAGCAGGCCGACGCCAACGGCCGGATCGGCGTCGGGCTCTCCGCCCTCGCCATCGGCGTGCTGGGCCTGGTCCACATCGCCTGCGGGGCTCCCGGCCGGGACGAGGGCACCACCGCCATGCAGGACGCCGGCGGGCTCATCGGCTGGGCCGCCTCCAAGCCGCTGATCTTCAGCATGGGCGCCCCGCTGGCCGTGCCGATGCTGGTGCTGCTCACCGTCTTCGGGCTGCTCGTGGTCACCGCGACCCCGGTCAACGCGATCCCGCAGCGGCTGCGCCGGCTCGGCATCCGGCTCGGGGTCATCGCCCCGAACGAGTACGACGAGGGCTACGGGGAGGCCGAGGCCGGCCCGGCCGGGCGGCACGACCCCGAGCAGTGGCGGGCCCGCGGCGGGGCCGGACCGGACTCCGGCGACCCGGAGAGCGCCGCCGAGGAGGAGGCGCTGGCCCGGCGGCGCAGGCCGCGCAGGTCCGCCGCCCGGCCCGCGATGGACCGGGAGATGGACGCCGTCGACGTGGCCGCCGCGGCCGCCGCCGCGCTGGACGGCGCGGTCTACGGGGGCATGCCGCCCTCCCCGCTGGTCGCGGACCTCACCCAGGGCATCGGCGGCGAGCGCGAGGGGGCGGAGCACACCACTCCGGTGCCGGCCGCCCGGCCCGCCCGCGCCGCCAAGGCAGCCGCACCCGCGCGCCCGGCGGCGCCCGGCCGGCCCGCGGAAGCCCCCGCGGAGAGCCCGGCGGAGGCCACCGCCGAGCAGCCGCACGCCACCACCGCCGCGGCCTCCGGGACCCTGTCGGTGCCGGACCTCACGAAGGCCCCGCCGGAGGCCCAGCCCCTTCCGGCCCGCGCCGAGCAGCTCCAGCTGCGCGGGGACATCACGTACGCCCTGCCCTCGCTGGACCTGCTGGAGAAGGGCGGTCCGGGCAAGACCCGCAGCGCCGCCAACGACGCCGTGGTCGCCTCTCTGCGCAATGTGTTCACCGAGTTCAAGGTGGACGCCGACGTCACCGGCTTCACGCGCGGCCCGACGGTCACCCGCTACGAGGTCACCCTCGGCGCCGCCGTGAAGGTGGAGCGGATCACGGCCCTGACCAAGAACATCGCCTACGCGGTGGCCAGCCCCGACGTGCGGATCATCAGCCCGATCCCGGGCAAGTCCGCCGTCGGCATCGAGATCCCCAACACCGACCGAGAGATGGTCAACCTCGGTGACGTGCTGCGCCTCGCGGACGCCGCCGAGGACGACCACCCGATGCTCGTCGCGCTCGGCAAGGACGTCGAGGGCGGCTACGTCATGGCGAACCTCGCCAAGATGCCGCACGTGCTCGTCGCCGGCGCCACCGGCTCCGGCAAGTCCTCCTGCATCAACTGCCTGATCACCTCGATCATGGTGCGGGCCACCCCGGAGGACGTCCGGATGGTGCTCGTCGACCCCAAGCGGGTGGAGCTGACGGCCTACGAGGGCATCCCGCACCTGATCACGCCGATCATCACCAACCCCAAGCGGGCCGCCGAGGCCCTGCAGTGGGTCGTGCGCGAGATGGACCTGCGCTACGACGACCTGGCCGCCTTCGGCTTCCGGCACATCGACGACTTCAACCGGGCCATCCGGGACGGCAAGATCAAACTGCCGCCGGGCAGCGAGCGGGAGCTCAGCCCCTACCCGTACCTGCTGGTCATCGTCGACGAGCTCGCGGACCTGATGATGGTGGCCCCGCGCGACGTCGAGGACTCGATCGTCCGCATCACCCAGCTGGCCCGCGCGGCCGGCATCCACCTGGTGCTCGCCACCCAGCGGCCCTCCGTGGACGTGGTCACCGGCCTGATCAAGGCGAACGTGCCCTCGCGCCTGGCCTTCGCCACCTCCTCGCTCGCGGACAGCCGGGTCATCCTCGACCAGCCGGGCGCGGAGAAGCTGATCGGCAAGGGCGACGGGCTGTTCCTGCCGATGGGCGCGAACAAGCCCGTCCGCCTCCAGGGCGCCTTCGTCACCGAGGACGAGATCGCCGGGATCGTCCAGCACTGCAAGGACCAGATGGCGCCCGTCTTCCGGGACGACGTCACCGTCGGGCAGAAGCAGAAGAAGGAGATCGACGAGGAGATCGGCGACGACCTGGACCTGCTGTGCCAGGCGGCGGAGCTGGTGGTGACCACGCAGTTCGGCTCCACCTCGATGCTCCAGCGCAAGCTGCGGGTGGGCTTCGCGAAGGCCGGACGGCTCATGGACCTGATGGAGTCGCGGGGGATCGTCGGGCCCAGCGAGGGCTCGAAGGCACGCGACGTCCTGCTCAAGGCGGACGAGCTGGACGGGGTGCTCGCGGTCATCCGCGGCGAGACGGATTCGTAGCCGAATCGCGGGCAACCGTTTCCCTTGGGGCCGCGTCAAGTTGAAGGGAGGGAGCGGCCCCGCGCACGACCCGCGTACGGCGTCGGGCCGCCACGCCGGAGGGGAACTCCCGGCGCCATTCGTATGGCGTAGGAAGAGCACCCTCCGGTTGCTCCACCCTTTCGTACCCCCCCTAGACTGGACATCCAGCAGGTGGCTACACGCTCGAAAGGCGCCCTTGTGTCCATCGGCAACGCCAACTCCCCCGAAGACGAGCGTCCTTCGACCGACGACCGGTCCGAGGACCGGCTCGTCGAACGTTCCGTCGATGAGCCGTCCATCGGGACGGCCCTCAAGAAGGCCCGGATCGCCGCCGGGCTCACCGTCGACGAGGTCAGTTCCACCACCCGCGTGCGCATCCCCATCGTGCACGCGATCGAGGAGGACGACTTCACGCGCTGCGGCGGCGACGTGTACGCCCGCGGCCACATCCGCACCCTCGCCCGCGCCGTCGACCTCGATCCGGGCCCGCTGGTCGAGAGCTACGACGCGGCCCACGGCGGGCGGCCCGCCCCCACCCCCGCCGCGCCGATGTTCGAGGCCGAGCGCATCCGGCCCGAGCGGCAGCGGCCCAACTGGACCGCCGCCATGGTGGCGGCCATCGTCGCCGTGATCGGCTTCGTCGGCTTCACCGCGTTCAGCGGCGGCGGCGAGACCGAGAAGCGGCCGATGGCGGAAGGTTCCGCCTCGCCCAAGCCCGCGCCCAAGCAGACGGTCGCCAAGCCGCCCGCCCAGGTCCCGCAGGCACCCCAGACCCCCAAGCCCTCCGACAGCGCCATCGCGGCCGCCCCCAAGGACCTCGTCACGGTCGTCCTGACGGCCGACACCGGCGAGAGCTGGATCTCCGCGAAGGCTTCCACCGGCCGGCTGCTGTTCGACGGCACGCTCGTCCAGGGGGAGTCCAAGACCTTCACCGACAAGGAGTCCGTCGACCTCGTGCTCGGCGACGCCGGCGTCGTGAAGCTCTTCGTGAACGGCAAGGAGATCAAGGACGACTTCCGTCCCGGCCAGGTGGAACGTCTCACCTACACCAAGGAGGACCCCCTCAAGGACCAGCCGCAGGCGGGCTGACCGAGGGGCCGCCGCAGGGCGGACAGCAGGCTCCGGAGATCCCCGGGGTGCCACGGCACCCCGGGGATCTCCGCGTACGGGGACGTGCGGCGGGGGCCGACGCCGGGACGAAGTAGTCTTGAGTCCATGCCCGAACGCCGTACCGTCGCCCTTGTCACTCTTGGCTGCGCCCGTAACGAGGTGGACTCGGAGGAGCTCGCAGGCCGCCTGGCGGCGGATGGCTGGGAGCTCGTCGAGGACGCCGCCGACGCGGATGTGGCCGTCGTCAACACCTGCGGCTTCGTCGAAGCCGCCAAGAAGGACTCCGTAGACGCCCTCCTGGAAGCCAACGATCTCAAGGATCACGGCCGGACCCAGGCCGTCGTCGCGGTCGGCTGCATGGCCGAGCGCTACGGAAAGGAGCTCGCCGACGCCCTCCCCGAGGCCGACGGGGTCCTCGGTTTCGACGACTACGCCGACATCTCCGGCCGCCTCCAGACCATCCTCAGCGGTGGCAGCGTCGAGGCCCACGCCCCGCGCGACCGCCGCCAGCTGCTGCCGATCAGCCCCGCCGAGCGGCAGAGCGCCGCCGTCGCCCTGCCCGGACACGCCCAGGGACCCGCCGAGGAGCCCGCTGAGGCGCCCGCGGACCTGCCCGAGGGTGTCGCGCCCGCCTCCGGGCCGCGCGCGCCCCTGCGCCGCCGCCTGGACAACAGCCCGGTGGCCTCGGTCAAGCTGGCCTCCGGCTGCGACCGCCGCTGCTCCTTCTGCGCCATCCCGTCCTTCCGCGGGTCCTTCATCTCCCGCCGCCCCTCCGACGTACTGGGCGAGACCCGCTGGCTGGCCGAGCAGGGCGTCAAGGAGATCATGCTGGTCTCCGAGAACAACACCTCCTACGGCAAGGACCTCGGGGACATCCGGCTGCTGGAGACCCTGCTGCCCGAGCTGGCCGCCGTGGACGGCATCGAGCGCGTGCGCGTCAGCTACCTCCAGCCCGCCGAGATGCGGCCGGGCCTGATCGACGTACTCACCTCCACCCCCAAGGTCGTGCCGTACTTCGACCTGTCCTTCCAGCACTCCGCGCCCGACGTGCTGCGCGCCATGCGCCGCTTCGGTGACACCGACCGCTTCCTGGAGCTGCTGGACACCATCCGCTCCAAGGCCCCGCAGGCCGGCGTCCGCTCCAACTTCATCGTCGGCTTCCCCGGCGAGACGGAGGCCGACTTCGCCGAGCTGGAGCGTTTCCTCACCCACGCCCGCCTGGACGCCATCGGCGTCTTCGGCTACTCCGACGAGGACGGCACCGAGGCCGTCACCTACGAGAACAAGCTGGACGAGGAGACCATCGCCGCCCGCCTGGCCCATATGCAGCGGCTCGCCGAGGAGCTGACCACGCAGCGCGCCGAGGAGCGGATCGGGGAGACCCTGGAGGTACTCGTCGAGACGGTCGTGCCGCTGGACGAGGCCGAGGAGGGCGAGGGTGCCTACGGGCGCGCCGCCCACCAGGCCCCCGAGACCGACGGCCAGGTCGTCTTCACGGACGGCGCGGGCCTGGTCCCCGGGCGTATCGTCACGGCGAAGGTCGTCGGCACGCTGGGCGTGGACCTGGTGGCCGAGCCCCTGGACCTGGACTTCGAGGAGGCGGCCGGATGACCGGAGTCCCGGCATCGACGGCGGGCGGGACCGGCCGCCGGCCCGTTCCCGGCGCGAAGCTGGGGGCCGCGGCCGTCGATCAGGCCAGCCTGTGGAACATCGCCAACATCCTGACGATGGTCCGGCTCGTCCTCGTGCCGGGATTCGTCCTCCTGCTGCTCGCCGACGGGGGCTACAACCCCGTCTGGCGGGCCTGGGCGTGGGCGGCCTTCGCCGTGGCCATGATCACGGACATCTTCGACGGGCACCTGGCCCGGACGTACAACCTGGTCACGGACTTCGGCAAGATCGCCGATCCCATCGCCGACAAGGCGATCATGGGGTCGGCGCTCATCTGTCTGTCCTGGCTGGGTGATCTCCCCTGGTGGGTGACCGGGGTGATCCTCGGGCGGGAGCTGGGGATCACGCTGATGCGCTTCTGGGTCATCCGCTACGGGGTGATTCCGGCCAGCCGCGGCGGCAAGCTCAAGACCCTGGCGCAGGGCACGGCCGTGGGCATGTACGTGCTCGCGCTCACCGGGCCGCTGGCCACCTTCCGCTTCTGGGTGATGGCGGTCGCTGTCGTGCTGACCGTGGTCACCGGTTTGGATTACATCCGGCAGGCCGTCGTGCTGCGCCGCCAGGGCCTGGCCGCGGAGCGGGCCGCCCGGTGACCGACGAGGGGGCGGCCGGAGCGGCGGCCGAGGTGCTGCGGCTGCTCGCGGAGCGTGACCAGACGCTCGCGGTGGCGGAATCCCTGACCGGCGGGATGGTGGCGGCCGACCTCACGGCCGTACCCGGTGCTTCTCGGTCGTTCCGCGGATCGGTCACGGCCTACGCCACGGAGGTCAAGCATGCGGTGCTCGGCGTGGACGCCGCGCTGCTGCGGGCCGAGGGCGCGGTGAACGCGCAGGTCGCGGCCGAGATGGCAGCCGGGGTGCGGCGCGTGATGGGCGCTTCGTGGGGAATCGCGACCACGGGCGTGGCCGGTCCGGACCCGCAGGACGGGCAGCCGGTGGGGACGGTTTTCGTCGCGGTGGACGGTCCGGCGGGCAGGAAAACGGCCCGGCTGAGGTTGAACGGCTCCCGGACGGAAATTCGTAGGGAGAGTGCACGCACAGTGCTCGGGCTTCTCGCGGACCAACTCCGGGAGAATGCGCGGAGGCAGGATACGGAACAGAACGGGGGGATTTGATGTTTGCAGCCCTGAGTGAACACGACATCGCTCCCCGCACGGCCGCGGCGCGAGGCGGTACGGTGGGGCGTGAAGGATGCGGCTACACGGTCAGAGGAGGGAGCCACCGATGATTCTGCTCCGTCGCCTGCTGGGTGACGTGCTGCGTCGGCAGCGCCAGCGCCAGGGCCGTACTCTGCGCGAAGTCTCCTCGTCGGCCCGAGTCTCGCTCGGCTATCTCTCCGAGGTGGAGCGGGGGCAGAAGGAGGCATCCTCCGAGCTGCTCTCCGCGATCTGCGACGCGTTGGACGTACGGATGTCCGAGCTGATGCGCGAAGTCAGTGACGAACTGTCGCTGGCCGAGCTGGCACAGTCGGCCGCGGCAAGCGAACCGGTCGGCGTACCGGTCCGCCCGATGCTCAATTCGGTATCCATGGCTTCGGTCGCGGGTCCGGAGCGGGTGACCATCAAGGCGCCTGCGGAAGCGGTGAATGTCGTAGCCGCGTGAGTGAGCACGTGCGTGTTCGAGTGTGGCCGGAGCCCCGGCCGGTGTGACCCACCGGCCGGGGCTCCCGGCCGTTCTGGGTGCGGGCGCGCGGGGGGTGCGAGACGATGGGCGCGTCCGGGTCCCGGCCCCCCTGGGAGGCAGTCGGTGCGGCTGTTGCTGCGCATACCTGTGATGCCGGCCCTCGCGCTGGCGGTGGGGGCCCTGTGGTGGTGGGCCGTGCTGAGGCTGGTCCTGGTCCCGGCGGAGTCCGGGGCCGTGGAGGGCGCGGTGGCGGTCGGCGGCTGGGGGCTGGGGCTGCTGCCGGTGCACTGCGTACCGGCGCCGGTACGGAGGGCGCGGGCGCGGTGGCGGGCGGGCGGCTCCGGGGCGGAGGCGGTGGCTCCGGGCGGGGCCGGCGGGGTGGTCGCGGGGGTCACGGAAGCCGCAGGAGCTACGGGAGCCGCGGCTGCTACCAGGGCATCGACACCCCGCCGTTCGGGCGGAGGATCTGGCCCGTCATGAAGGACGAGGCGTCGCAGGCCAGGTAGAGCACGGCCCGGGCGATGTCCTCCGGCTCCCCGACGCGGCCCAGCGGGGCCAGGCGGACCATCGCGGCCTCGGTCCGCCGCTGGACCTCGTCGCCGTGGCGGGCGGTCATGGGGGTGCGGATCCATCCCGGGGCGACGGCGTTGACGCGTATGCCGTGCGGGCCGGCCTCGGTGGCGAGGGTCCGGGTCAGCTGGACCACGGCGGCCTTGGCGGCGCTGTAGCAGAGCAGGCCGGGCTGGGCGGCGTCCACGGCGCCGGAGGCCATGGTGACGATCGACCCGGGGCGGCCCGCCGCGATCATGGAGCGGGCGGCCTCCTGGCAGGTGCGCAGGACCCCCTTGAAGTTGATGTCCAGGACCCGGTCCAGGTCCTCGTCGGTGGTCTCCAGGACGGTGCTGGTGTGCATGATCCCGGCGATGGCGGCGGCGATGTCGAGGGGCCCGGCGGCGGTGACGGCGGCGCGGAGGGCGGCCCGGTCGGTGACGTCCAGGGAGTGGACCTCGGCGGTGCCGCCCGCCTTCGCGATGAGCGCGGCGGTCTCCTCCAGGCCCGGGGCGTCCCGGTCGGCGCAGTGCACGCGGGCGCCGGCCGCGGCGAGCAGGACGGCGGTGGCCCGGCCGATGCCGCCGGCGGCGCCCGTGACGAGGGCGGTGCGGCCGGTGAGGTCGTACGGGGCGTGGTGCGGGGCGGCGTACGCGGCGGGGTGCGGGGCGGGGTGCGGGGTTGCGGGTGTGGGCATGCCGGGACCGTACGACCGGATCTGACGGGCCGTCAATCGCTGTGCGGGCCGGGGTTCAGGGGGTGGGGCCGGTCTGGCAGCGGGGGCACCAGTAGGTGGGGCGGTCGTCCTGGGTGGCCTCGCGCACAGTGGTGCCGCAGCGCAGGCAGGGCCGCTGGGCCCGCCCGTACACGAACAGCTCCTGGCCGGGGCGGCGGCGGCCGGTGGTGTTGCGGCGGTGACCGGGCTCGGTGCCGCAGTTCGCGGCGAGCAGCCGGTGGGCGGCGGAAGCCAGGCGGGGCAGGTTCTCCTCGGGGAGCGCGCCGACCGGGGTCCAGGGTGTGACCTGGGCCAGGAAGCACACCTCGGCCTTGTAGATGTTGCCGATCCCGGCCAGGTTGCGCTGATCGAGCAGGGCTTCGCCGAGGGGCCGCTCGGGGTCGGCGAGCAGATTGGCGGCGGCCCGGTCGGGGTCCCAGTCCGGGCCGAGGAGGTCGGGGCCGAGATGGCCCACGGCATGCTCCTCCTCGGCGGTGCGGATCAGTTCCAGGACGGGCAGGCGGTAGCCCACGGCCGTCCGCTCGGCGGTGGCGAGGACGGCGCGGATCTCGTACTCCGGGCCGCCGTGCCACTTCTGGCCGGGCGCGAAGATCCGCCAGGAGCCGTCCATGCGGAGGTGGCTGTGCAGGGTGAGGCCCCCCTCGACCCGGTGCAGGAGGTGCTTGCCGCGCGGGGTGACGTCCAGGGTGCGGCGTCCGGTGAGGTCGGCGGTGGCGAACCGGGGGACCCGCAGGTCACTGCGGGTGAGCTCCCGGCCCGCGAGGGCCGTGTGCAGACGGGTGGCGGCCCGCCGAATGCTGTCACCTTCGGGCATACCCCTATTCTCGCCCGCAGGTGAGGGGGAGGCGGGCCGATCCGCCGCTCCGGGGGCGATGCCGACGGCTCCGGGCGGCGAGCCCGGCCGACTCCTGCGGTCAGGGGCGGAGGCGGAGGCCGCGGGGGGTGGCGTGGAAGCCGGCGGATTCCAGGGGTGGGCCCAAGGGGGAGGTCAGGGCGGCCGTGGTGTTGATGCGCTCCAGGGTGAGGGACGGCAGGGTGCCGGTGCGGGAGGCCGCGGTGAGGGCTGTCACCGCGGCCGTGAGGCGGGGGTCGTCCGGTTCCTGCGGCCAGGCCAGCAGGGTTTTGCCGCCGCGCTCCAGGTACAGGCACAGCTCCCCGTCGACCAGGACCACCAGGGAGCCCGCCTTGCGGCCCGGCTTGTGGGTGACGCCGGCCGGCGGCTCCGGCCAGGGCAGGGCCGCCCCGTACGCGTTGGCCGGGTCGGCGGCGGCCAGGACCACCGCCGCCAGCGGGGGCGGGGTCCGCTCGGCGGCCCGGAGCCGGTCCACCGCGCCGTCCATCGCGAACTGCGCCGCGCCCAGCCCCTCCACCACATAGCCCCGGCGGGCCTGCCCGCTGTCCTCGAAGGCCGACAGCACCCGGTAGACCGCGCTGAAACCCCCCTCCACCCCCTCGGCGGCGACCGCCCCCCGCGTCACCACGCCATGCCGGTCCAGCAGGGTCCGGGCGAGGGCGTGCGCCCGGTGCGTCGGGTCGGGGGCGTGCTGCGGCAGCAGCGACCAGCGCCCGGAGACGGTCGGCGGGCCCGTCCGCGACGCGGTGGCGCTGAGCGTGCCGTACCTGCCGCGCGGGACCGTACGGCGGGCCCGGTGCGCCGTCGACCCCGCCGTACGGCCCGAGCCCAGCAGGGAGCGCAGCGGGGCCAGGGTGTCGTTGGTGAGCCGGCCCGACCAGGCCAGGTCCCACAGGGCCTCGGACAGCGCGAGATCGGACACCTCGGGGAACTCGGCCCGCACCGCCTGCGAGATCTGCCGGAAGAACAGGCCGTACCCCCCGGCGAGCGCGGCCAGCACCGCCTGCTGCACCGGATCCGGCTCCAGCGGGTGCGGCGGAGGCAGCAGCAGCGGCGCCGCCTCCGCCAGGTAGAGCGAGACCCAGCCGTCCTTGCCCGGGAGGGCGCCCGCGCCCGCCCAGACCACCTCGCCCGTGGTGGTCAGCTCGTCCAGCAGCGCCGGGGAGTACCCGCTGACCCGTGACGGCAGGATCAGGCGCTCCAGGGCCGAGGCCGGAACGGGGGCGCCCTGGAGCTGTTCGACCGCGCGGGCCAGCCCGTCGAGCCCGCGCAGGCCGCCGCCCAGGTGCTGCCACTGCGGGAGGAAGGTGGCCAGTGAGGCCGGCGGGACCGGTTCCAGCTCCTGCCGGAGTGCGGCCAGCGAACGGCGGCGGAGCCGGCGCAGGACCGTCGCGTCGCACCACTCCTGGCCGATGCCCGCCGGATGGAACTCGCCCTGCACCACCCGGCCCGCCGCGGCGAGCCGGTTCAGCGCCCCCTCGGTCACCGCCGTGCCCAGCCCGAAGGCGGTGGCGACGGCGGCCGTGGTGAACGGCCCGTGCGTGCGGGCGTACCGGGCGAGCAGATCACCCAGCGGGTCCTTGACCGGCTCGGTGAACGCCTCCGGCACACCGACGGGCAGCGCCGTGCCCAGCGCGTCCCGCAGCCGCCCGGCGTCCTCCACGGCCGCCCAGTGGTCCCTGCCGGCGATCCGGACCCGGATCACGCGGCGGGCGGCCGCCAGCTCCCCGGCCCAGGCGGGATCCGCGCCCCGCGCCGTCAGTTGATCCTCCGTCAGCGGGCCGAGCAGCCTCAGCAGATCCGCCACGGACTCGGCGTCCTTGGCCTGGCGGTCCTCCGTGAGCCACTGGAGCTCCCGCTCCAGATCCTCCAGTACCTGCGCGTCGAGCAGTTCGCGCAGCTCCGCCTGGCCGAGCAGTTCGGCCAGCAGCCGGGAGTCCAGCGACAGCGCGGCCGCGCGGCGCTCGGCCAGCGGCGAGTCCCCCTCGTAGAGGAACTGCGCCACGTAGCCGAAGAGCAGGGACCGGGCGAAGGGGGAGGGCTCCGGGGTGGTGACCTCCACCAGCCGCACCCGGCGCGCCTCGATGTCCCCCATCAGCTCGGTCAGGCCGGGCACGTCGAAGACGTCCTGCAGGCATTCCCGTACGGCTTCCAGCACGATCGGGAAGGAGCCGAACTCGGAGGCCACCTGGAGCAGTTGCGAGGCGCGCTGGCGCTGCTGCCACAGCGGGGTGCGCCGCCCGGGGCTGCGCCTCGGCAGCAGCAGGGCGCGGGCCGCGCACTCGCGGAAGCGGGAGGCGAACAGGGCCGAGCCGCCGACCTGGTCGGTGACGATCTGCTGGACGTCCCCGTGGTCGAAGGCGACATCGGCCGCGCCGAGCGGGGCCTGCCCGTCGTCGAACTCGAAGGCGGGCGGGGCCGCCGGGTCGTGGTCGAGGAGGTCCAGGGACATCAGGTCGGCGTCGGGCAGGCGGAGCACGATGCCGTCGTCCGCGTGCATCACCTGGGCGTCCATGCCGTACTTCTCGGCAAGGCGGGCGCCCAGGGCCAGCGCCCACGGGGCGTGCACCTGCGCGCCGAAGGGGGAGTGGACCACGACCCGCCAGTCGCCCAGCTCGTCGCGGAAGCGCTCCACCACGATGGTCCGGTCGTCCGGGACATGCCCGCACGCCTCGCGCTGCTCCGCCAGATACGCCAGGACGTTGTCGGCGGCCCAGGCGTCCAGCCCGGCCGCCCGCAGCCGCGACCGGCCGTCCTCCTCGGTGAGGGCACCCAGCTCGCGGAGGAACGCCCCGACCGCACGGCCCAGTTCGAGCGGGCGGCCCAGCTGGTCGCCCTTCCAGAACGGCAGCCGGCCCGGCACCCCGGGGGCGGGGGTGACCAGGACCCGGTCGCGGGTGATGTCCTCGATCCGCCAGGTGGTGGTGCCCAGGGTGAACACGTCCCCTACGCGGGACTCGTAGACCATCTCCTCGTCGAGCTCGCCGACCCGGCCGCCGCCCTTCTTCGGATCGGAGCCCGCCAGGAAGACACCGAACAGCCCGCGGTCGGGGATCGTGCCGCCGGAGGTGACCGCGAGCCGCTGCGCTCCCGGCCGGCCCGTGACCGTACCCGCCACGCGGTCCCACACGACGCGCGGCCGGAGCTCCGCGAACGCGTCCGAGGGATAGCGCCCGGCGAGCATGTCGAGCACCGCCGTGAACGCCGACTCCGGCAGCGCCGCGAAGGGCGCGGCCCGCCGCACCAGGGCCAGCAGGTCGTCCAGCTGCCAGGTGTCCATCGCGACCATGGCGACCAGCTGCTGCGCCAGCACGTCCAGCGGATTGGCCGGGACCCGCAGGGATTCGATGGCGCCCGAGCGCATCCGCTCGGTGACCACGGCCGCCTGCACGAGATCGCCCCGGTACTTGGGGAAGACCACGCCCGTGGACACCGCGCCGACCTGGTGCCCGGCCCGGCCCACGCGCTGGAGCCCGGAGGCCACCGACGGCGGCGACTCCACCTGCACCACCAGGTCCACCGCACCCATGTCGATGCCCAGCTCCAGGCTGGAGGTGGCCACCACGGCCGGCAGCCGGCCCGCCTTCAAGTCCTCCTCGACCAGGGCCCGCTGCTCCTTGGACACCGACCCGTGGTGGGCCCGCGCCAGCAGCGGCGGGGCGCCCAGGGCCGCGCCGGACTGGGCCATCAGCTCGGCCGGTGAGCCGTGCTCGGGCAGCTTCTCGCCCACCTCCCGCTCGTACGCGATCTCGTTGAGCCGGTTGCACAGCCGCTCCGCGAGGCGGCGGGAGTTGGCGAACACGATCGTCGACCGGTGGGCCTGCACCAGATCCGCGATGCGCTCCTCCACCTGCGGCCAGATCGACGGCCGGTCGCCGCCCTCCCGGCCCTCCGTCGCCGGGGAGCCGCCCAGCTCGCCCATGTCCTGCACCG
The DNA here is from genome assembly GCF_040644195.1 of Streptomyces sp. NPDC047014. Classification (NCBI taxonomy): domain Bacteria; kingdom Bacillati; phylum Actinomycetota; class Actinomycetes; order Kitasatosporales; family Streptomycetaceae; genus Streptomyces; species Streptomyces sp. NPDC047014. The sequence continues at coordinate 23,498 of NZ_JBEYVX010000025.1, forward strand.
GGACGACCACCGACAGGTCGAACTCCTTCGCCGACGGCGGCTGGACGATCTCCACCCGGCCGCGGGGCGCGAGGTACCGGGCGACCTCGTCCACCGGGCGGACCGTCGCCGACAGCCCGATCCGGCGGGCCGGGCGCGGCAGCAGCTCGTCCAGCCGCTCCAGGGTCACGGCCAGGTGCGCGCCGCGCTTGGTGCCGGCGACCGCGTGCACCTCGTCCAGGATCACCGTCTCGATCCCGGTCAGGGCCTCGCGCGCCGCCGAGGTCAGCATCAGGAACAGCGACTCGGGGGTGGTGATCAGGATGTCCGGCGGGCGGGTGGCCAGCGCCCGCCGCTCCGCCGCCGGGGTGTCCCCGGAGCGGATGCCCACCCGGATGTCCGGCTCGGGCAGTCCGAGCCGCACCGACTCCTGCCGGATCCCCGTCAGCGGGCTGCGCAGATTGCGCTCCACGTCCACGGCGAGGGCCTTGAGCGGCGACACATACAGCACACGGCAGCGCTTGCGCGCCTCGGCGGGCGGCGGGGTGGAGGCCAGCCGGTCCAGGGCGGCGAGGAAGGCGGCCAGGGTCTTGCCGGAGCCGGTGGGGGCGACCACCAGCACATCCGAACCCTCCCCGATCGCCCGCCAGGCTCCCTCCTGGGCGGAGGTGGGCGTGACGAAGGCCCCCGTGAACCACGAGCGGGTCGCGGGGGAGAACGAATCGAGCGCAGCGCCTGCCATGCCCCCATCGTGCACCCCGCCACTGACAGCGGCCCGGACCTGCGCGGACGCGCGCCCCGGCCGGAGCGCAGAATGGGGGCATGGGGACGCGCGACGGCCACCGGGAGTGGGCACGGCACTGGCGGTACGCCGCACTGCCGGGCCTCGACCTGCTGCGCGCCCACTACGTGCGCCACACCTTCCCCCGCCACGCCCACGACGGCTATGTCATCGCGGCCGTCACCGGCGGCATCGAGGAGATCGGCCTCCCCGGCCATGCGCTGCGCGCCGGGCCGGGCAGCGTGGTGCTGATCAACCCCGAGGTGCCGCACTCGGCGCGCGCCGGGGCCCCCGAGGGCTGGGCGTACTCCACCCTCTACCCCTCCCGCGAGCTGATCGCCGAGGTGGCCGCCGAGATCGGCACCCCGCGCGGCACCCCCGGCTTCACCGCCGACATGGTCGCCGACCCGCAGGCGTCCCGGACGATCACCGAGGTGCACCGGGCCGCCGAGGCGGGGAACGCGCTGGCCGCCGACACCATGCTGCGCGGCGTGGTCGCACGGATGCTCACCCGGCACGCCGGACCGCTGCCCGCCCGGCCGCCGCGCGGTGCGGGCGGCGCCGACGCGGCCGCCGCCCGGGCCCTGCTGGAGGAGCGGATGGCCGATCCGCCCTCCCTGGAGCAGCTGGCGGCCGAGCTGGGCACCAGCCCGTTCGCCCTGCTGCGGGCCTTCCGCCAGCGGTACGGGATGCCGCCGCACACCTGGCTCACCGACGCGCGGGTCCGCCGTGCCCGCGGCCTCCTCGACGCGGGCACCCCGCCGGCGGAGGCGGCCGTCGCCGTCGGGTTCACCGACCAGCCGCACCTGAACCGCCACTTCACCCGGATCGTGGGCGTCCCGCCGGGCGCCTACCGGCGGGGGCGGGCCGGGGGCTAGCGCGGCTCCGCCGGGCGCGCGCAAGAACGTACAAGACCGGCGGGATGCGCCGCGCGTACGTTCGGGGCGTGGGAGAGCACAGCACGGCCGCAGAGCCGGAGACACGACAGACACCGGTCGCGCCGGGGCGGCCGCGCGCCGCCGTGGTGCGGGACGCGCTCGGCGTCGGGGTGGCCGTCGGCCTGTCCGGCTTCGCCTTCGGGGTGACCGCCGCGGGCGCCGGGATCAGCACCCTCCAGGCGTGTGTGCTCAGCCTGCTCGTCTTCACCGGGGCCTCGCAGTTCGCGCTGGTCGGAGCGCTGGCCGCGGGCGGCAACCCGTTCACGGCGGCGGCCGGCGCCTTCTTCCTCGGCACCCGCAACGCCTTCTACGGGCTGCGCCTCTCCCAGCTGCTCGGGCTGCCCCGCGCCGTCCGCCCCCTCGCCGCGCACTGGGTGATCGACGAGACCACCGCCGTGGCGCTGGCCCAGCCCGACCGGAAATCGGCCCGGCTCGGCTTCACCGCCACCGGGCTCACCCTCTACGCGCTGTGGAACCTCACCACCCTGCTCGGCGCGCTCGGCGCCGAGGCCATCGGGGACACCCGGGCGTGGGGGCTGGACGCCGCCGGCCCCGCCGTGTTCCTCGCGCTGCTCGCGCCGATGCTCAGGACCGGCACCGAGCGGGCGGTCGCCGCCCTCGCGCTCGTGCTCGGGCTGGGCTTCCTGCCCGTGCTGCCCGCCGGGGTGCCCGTACTGATCGCGGCCCTGGCCGCACCCGCCGTGCTGTGGATGAAGGGACGCCGTCCGTGACCGTCTGGATCGCCATCGCCCTCACCGTCGTCGGCTGCTACGCGGTCAAGTACGCCGGACTGCTCGTGCCCGCCGGCGCGCTGGAACGGCCCGTGGTGCGCCGCCTGGCCGCCCTGCTGCCCGTGGCGCTGCTCGCCGCGCTCACCGCGCAGCAGACCTTCGCCACCGGCTCCGCGCTCGTCGTGGACGCCCGCGCCGCCGGGCTGGCCGCCGCCGGGCTGGCGCTGCTGCTGCGCGCGCCGTTCCTGCTGGTGGTCGCCGCCGCCGTCGTCGTCACGGCGGGGGTACGGGCCCTGGGCGGCTGACCCCGGTCGCGAGCCGGCCGTACGCCCGCAGCGTCAGCAGCGCGTCCAGCGTGGCGATCGGCCGCCGCTCCAGCGCGCTGCCCGGCGCCCACTCCCGGCGGCGCACCGGCCAGCCGCCGTCCGGCTCCTGCTCGGCGGCCAGGAAGTCCAGCGCGCGGCCCAGCTCCTCGTCGGTGAACCAGCCGCGGGCCAGCGATTCGGGCCGCCGCGCGAAGTCGTACGGGAACAGCAGCTCCTGCGGCCCGTAGCCCGGCGCGGGCGGGTACTCCGCGCGCCGCTCCGGGTCGAGCACCACCAGGCGCTGCTCGCGCACCAGCCGCCCCAGCCGGTCGGCGGCGGCCGCGGCCCGCGCCCGGTCCGGGACGCCGTCGAGGAAGGCCACCGCGCTCTGGATCTCGTACGGGTGGGAGTGGCGCAGGTTCTCGATCCGGTCCCAGCAGAAGTCCGTGGCCCGGAACAGCCAGGCGTGCCAGACCCGGTTGCGGTGCAGTACGCCGACCACGGGGCCCGTGGTCAGCAGCTCGCCCGGCGGATCGTCCTGCACCGGGTGGTAGGGGGCCGCGGGATAGGCGCGCGGGGCGGGGAAGACCACCGGGAGCGCGCCCTCGGCGGTGGAGACCCCGGTCAGGTGGCGGCAGAGCCGTTCGATGCGCTGCCCGCCGCACCGGCCGAGGGTGTCCAGGACGCGCAGGGCGTGCGCGGTGTGCAGGGGCTGGCTCAGCGGACCGCGCAGGTCCGGGTCGAGGGCGTGGCCGTAGCCGCCGTCGCCGTTGAGGTAGGAGCCGAGGGCGGTGTCCACCGGGTCGGCGGCCCCGCCGAGGAAGTGGAAGGCGAACCGGCGCTGCTCCAGGACGCGGGCGGTGAGCCAGATGAACTGCTCGGCGCGGGCCAGCGGGCCCTGCTCCGGCTGGGGGGCGGGGATCCGGGCGGGCTGCGGGGGCTGTGCGGAAGCTTCGTCTCCGGGCATGCGTGCAACCTAGGGCGCGGCGGTGCGGCGAGGAGGGGTGAACGCTGCCGGTGCACTCTCCCGGGGCGGGATACTGGGGACATGCGGTTGACGATTTTCTGGGAACGGATGGCGGAGCACTTCGGCGAGGCGTATGCCGACTCCTTCGCGCGGGACCACGTCATGACGGAGCTCGGCGGGCGGACGGTCCACCAGGCGCTGGACGCGGGCTGGGAGACCAAGGACGTGTGGCGCGCGGTCTGTTCGGCCATGGACGTGCCCGCCTCGCTGCGCTGATCCCGCGCCGGGGGACCGCACCGGCACCGTCCTGGCCCCGCTCCGGCCCCGCCCCGGCCCCGGCGGGCGGCACCGCTTCGCGGAGCGGGCCGCCGGTGGGACAGACTGGGCGGCGTGGCAGCCAGCGATGAGACGACGACCGACCCGACTCCTGACGCCGAGGGCGGGCCGCCGTACCGGTCGCCGCACGCGCATCCCGACGTGGCCGCCGAAGCGGCCGCCGGGGCTGCCGGGGTCACCCGCGCGGATCCGGGGCCGGAGGCCGGCGCCGCCGGGCCCGGGGGCCCGCCGCCCCGCGCCGCCCGCGCCGACGACGACGGGCGTATGCCGCGCTGGCTGCCGCGCGCGGTGGTCCTCGTACTGGCCCTCGTCGCCTGCTTCCAGCTCGGCAGCTGGGCCTTCCACCAGCTGATCGGGCTGCTCGTCAACATCCTGATTGCGTTCTTCCTCGCCCTCGCGATCGAGCCCGCCGTGGCCCGGATGGCCGCGGGCGGTATGCGCCGGGGACTGGCCACCTTCGTGATGTTCATCGGCGTGTTCGTCGTCACCGCCGGATTCGTGGCGCTGCTCGGCTCCCTGCTCGCCGGGCAGATCGTCGCCATGGTGGAGGGCTTCCCCGGCTACCTGGACTCCGTGATCAGGTCGATCAACTCCACCTTCCGCACCGACCTGTCCCGCCTGGAGATCCAGGAGAGCGTGCTGCGCTCCGACTGGCTGCGCAAGTACGTGCAGAACAGCGCCTCCGGCGTGCTCGATGTGTCCGCCACCGTGCTCGGCGGGCTCTTCAAGCTGCTGACGATCGGCCTGTTCTCCTTCTACTTCGCCGCCGACGGGCCCAGGCTGCGCCGCGCGCTGTGCTCCGTACTGCCGCCCGCGAAGCAGTCCGAGGTGCTGCGCGCCTGGGAGATCGCCGTGGCCAAGACCGGCGGATACCTCTACTCGCGCACGCTGATGGCGCTGGTCTCGGGCGTCGCGCACTACATCCTGCTGGCGATCCTCGGGGTGCCGTACGCGCCCGCGCTCGCCGTGTGGGTGGGGCTGGTCTCGCAGTTCATCCCCACCATCGGCACCTATCTCGCGGGCGCGCTACCGGTCCTGATCGCCTTCACCGTCAACCCCTGGTACGCGCTGTACGTCCTGGGATTCGTGGTGGTGTACCAGCAATTCGAGAACTACGTCCTCCAGCCGAAGCTGACCTCGAAGACGGTCGACATCCATCCGGCGGTGGCCTTCGGCTCGGTCATCGCCGGCACCGCCCTGCTGGGCGCGGTCGGGGCGCTCATCGCGATCCCGGCCGTCGCCACGCTGCAGGCGTTCCTCGGCGCGTACGTCAGGCGCTACGAGCTGACGCACGGGGCCGATACGGTCACTTCCCGTCCGCGTCGCCGAGGACGACTGCCAGGGCTTCGGTGACGGTGGCCTCGGCGCGGGCCTTGTCCACGCCGAGACCGCTCAGTACGCCCTCCCCGTGCTCCAGTTCCAGGAGCGCGAGCAGGATGTGCTCGGTGCCGACGAAGTCGTGGCCGAGGCGCAGGGCCTCGCGGAAGGTCAGCTCCAGGGCCTTCTTCGCGGAGGCGTCGAAGGGGACCAGCTCGGGCACCTCCTCCTGGGCCGGGGGCAGGAGGGCGAGCGCGGCGGCCCGTACCTCCTCGGTGGGCACGTCCTGGGCGCGCAGGGCGAGCCCGGCCAGGCCCTCGGACTCCGACACCAGCCCGAGGACGAGGTGTTCGGTGCGGATCTCGGTGTTGCCGGCGGCGCGGGCCTCGTTCTGGGCGGTCACGACGACGTTGCGGGCGCGGGGGGTGAACCGGCCGAAGCCCGCGTTCGGGTCGAGGGCGGGGGAGCCCTCCTTGTCGGCCTTGGGCACGAAGCGCTTCTGGGCGGCCTGGCGGGTGACGCCCATGCTGCGGCCGATGTCGGTCCAGGAGGCGCCGGAGCGGCGGGCCTGGTCGACGAAGTGGCCGATGAGGTGGTCCGCGACGTCCCCCAGGGCCTCGGCGGCGACGACGGCGCCGCTGAGCTGCTCCAGGGGGTCGGTGTGGACCTTGTTGATGGCCTCGATGAGGTCGTCGAGGCGTACCGGATTGGTCATGCGAACGGGTTCCACCGCAGGGTTCGTCATGGAGGCAACCCTAGGTTGACAGTCGGGGAGCGTCAACCCTGGGTTGTCACTCCATGGGGTGGGGCGGGGGTGGTGAAGCCCCGCGCGCGGCCCGGCCGGTGCCATGCTGAACGCGGCCGCAGGGAACGGCGGGGACCACCGGACGACAGGAGCACGGGAGCACGCCATGGGTTTCTACGCCGAACGGATCGTGCCGCGCCTCGTCGACCTGGCCTGCGGCGCGGCGATCACCGTGCCGCTGCGCCGCCGGGTCTGCGCGGGCCTCACCGGGGAGGTCGTCGAGATCGGCTTCGGCACCGGCCACAACGTGCCCTACTACCCGCCGGGCCTTGCGGGCGTCGCCGCCGTCGAGCCCTCCGACGTGGGCTGGGGGCTGGCCGCCGGGCGGATCGCCGCCTCGTCCGTCCCGGTGCGGCGGGCCGGTCTCGACGGCCAGGCGCTGCCCTTCGAGGACCACCGTTTCGACACCGCCCTGTGCACCTGGACCCTGTGCACCGTCCCGGACCCCGTCGCGGCCCTCCGGGAACTGCGGCGCGTCCTGCGGCCCGGCGGGAGCCTGCACTTCGTCGAGCACGGGATCGCCCCGGCGGCCGACCGGGGCGTGCGCCGCTGGCAGCACCGCCTCGACCCGCTCCAGATCCGGCTCTGCGGCGGCTGCCACCTCACGCGGCCGACCGCCCGGCTGCTGACGGACGCGGGCTTCACGATCGGCGCGCTGGACGAGTTCTACGTGGAGGGCTCGCCGAAGCCGTGGGGCGCGACCTCGCTCGGGGTGGCGACGCCGGGCTGAGGCTCGCCCCCGGGCTGAGGCTTGCTCAGGTCCCGGCCCGCGCGCCTCAGTACGTGACGGTGAATCGTCGGAGAGTCGTTTACCGGAAGTTCGGCTCAAGTCAACCCTGACGATCGTCAGGGTTGCCGGAAGCCGTTCGGCCGAGGTGCCCGGAACGTGAGCTTCCTACGGTCGTGGGATGAAGGCGATCGAGCGGTACGGGTGGGGGCGGCGGCTGGCCTGGGCGGGCGCGGCGGCGGGCACGGGCGGTGCGGGCGTGGCCCTGCTGGCACCGGACGGGGAGCAGACGCGGGGCGCTTCGGCCGCGCTCTACCGCTCCCTGACCGGGGCCCTGGCGGACGCGCCGCCCTGGGCGGAGACGGCCCTGGAGGCGGCGAGCGAGGGCACCGTGATCTTCCTCGGGCTGCTGCTGGCCTGGGTGGGTTGGGACGCCCTGCGCCGCCGTGACGCCCGGGTCCTGGGCGCCGTGGCCGCCGTGGGCGCCGCCGTCCTCCTGGCCTACGGGCTCAGCGAGACCCTCAAGGTGATCCTGGAGGAGGAGCGGCCCTGCCGTGCGGTGCCGGGCGCCGCCGCGCTCGCGGACTGCCCCGAGGTGGGCGACTGGTCCTTCCCGAGCAACCACTCCACCCTCGCCGTGGCCATGGCGGTCGGCGTGGCCTCCGTACGCCCCCGGCTCGCCGCGCTCGCCCTGCCCGTCGGGGCGGCGGCCGCGCTGCTGCGGGTGCTCGTCGGGGTGCACTACCCGCACGACGTGCTGGCCGGGGCGCTGCTGGCCACGGCCGCGGTGGTCACCGTACGCCTGCTCGCGCAGCCGGCGGCCGAGGCCGCGGCCTCAGCCCTGGTGCGGCAGCCCGGGCGGCGGCGCCGGGATCCCGCCGGCCTCGTGGGCGAGCACGGCCGCCGCGGCCCGGTTGTCGACGCCGAGCCGCGCCAGGATCGAGCTGACATGGGCCTTCACGGTGCCTTCGGCCAGCCGGAGCCGGCGGGCTATCTGCCCGTTGGACAGCCCGCCGCCGAGGAAGCCCAGTACCTCCCGTTCCCGGGCGGTCAGGGTCTCCACGCGGGCGCGGGCCGCGGCCTGCCGGCCGGCCCGGGCGCCCGCCCCGCCGGCGGCGAGGTGCGCCACGACGCGGGCGGCGACCTTCGGTGACAGGTAGGCGGCCCCGTCGGCCACGGCGCGGACGCCCGCGATCAGCTCCTCCGGCTCGCCGGACTTGATCAGGAAGCCGGTGGCCCCCTCGGTGAGGGCGCGCAGGATGTACTCGTCCTCGCCGAAGGTGGTCAGCATCGCCACGCCCGTGCCGGGTACGGTCCGGCGGATCTCGGTGGCCGCCTCGATGCCGCCGGTCCCCGGCATCCGGATGTCGAGCACGGCGACGTCCGGGCGGTGGGACTGGGCGAGCTCCACCGCCTCGCGGCCGTCGGCGGCCTCGGCGACGACCGTGATGCCGGGGTCGGTGGTGAGGATCGTGCGCACCCCGGCGCGGATCATGGGCTCGTCGTCGGCGATCAGGATCCGGATCATCGGACGCCCTTTCCCGTGTAGTCGTCGGTGGAGACCAGGCGTCCGGCCCGGAAGCAGAGGCGGTAGATGTCGCCCGAGCGGTCGTCGAAGGGGTCCGCGGTCTGTACGTAGAACTCGCACGCCGCGTCCGGAGCCGCCGGGCCCGGATCCGCCGGGCGGCGGGTCGTCTGGCGCTCCGGCAGGTACGGCTCCACCTCCGCGCGGGGCTGGCCGAGGCGCAGCAGGCCGTAGTGGTGGGGGCTCAGCACCGACTGGCGGGCCGTCGCGGTGTCCCAGACCCGCACCCCGCCGATCAGCAGGAGCGTGGTGCACAGCGGGACGAGCACGGCCGCGACGGCGGTACGGCCGAGGCGGCGCCGGGCGCTGTGGTGCTCGGGCGGCAGCGCGTACCCGGCGGCCCCCGGCCCCTCGCGGTGCGGTACGGGGCGGTGCGGTACGGGGGCGGGCCCGGGGCGGTGCGGCAGCGCGGCCCGGACGGCGAAGCCGGCGTCCTCGGGGCCCGCGGCGAAGGTGCCCCCGGCCAGCCGGACCCGCTCCTCCAGCCCGACGAGGCCGGAGCGGTGGCCGGCGGCGCGCGGTGCGGGGTGCGCGGCCGGGGCGGGAGCGGGGCCGAGGGCGCTGTCGGTGACCTCCACCTCGGTACGGGCCCCGGTGTGCCGGACGCGGACGGTCGCCCGGTGGCCCGGGGCGTGCTTGGCCACGTTCGTCAGCGCCTCCTGCACGACCCGGTGTGCGGCCCGCTCCACGGGGCGCGGGACCTCGTGGCCGGCCGGCGCGCCCTCCACGCGCAGCCGTACGTCGAGCCCGGCGGCGGCCGCCCGCTCGACGAGCCCGCCGAGACTGTCGAGGCTGTCGTGCCGGGCCCCCGTCTCCGCGGGGGTGCCGGCCGCCGCCGGGTCGGGCCGCGGGGGCTCGCGGAGCACTCCGATCACCTCCCCGAGCCGGTCCACGGCGGCGGCGGCCCGGGCCCGGATGTCCTGGGCCGCGGCGCGGTGCTCGTCGGCGAGGCCGGGCGCCAGCTTGAGGGCTCCCGCCGAGAGGGCGATGAGGCTGAGGTCGTGGCCGAGCAGATCGTGCATGTCCTGGGCGATCCGGGTCCGCTCGCGCAGCCGGGCCTGCTCCGCGACCAGCCGCTGCTCGCGCTCCAGCCGCGCGGCCCGCTCCCACCCGGCCTCGACCAGCTCGCGGTACTGGCGCAGGAACCGCCCCGCGAACCAGGGCAGCATGGCCGCCACGAGCAACAGCCCGACGAACCGGCTCGCCCACCCCGGCCAGGCGGGCACCAGCAGCATGGCGAGCGCGGCGGCCACGAGCACCCCGCCGAGCGCGAGGGCGGTCCGCCGGTCCCGCCCGGGCTGCCGCCCGGCCAGGAACGCGCACACGGCCGCGGGCAGCCCCCACCACAGCGTGGCCACCCCGGTACCGGGCACGATCACGGCCCCCACCACGAGCCCGGCCCCCAGAAACGCCACGCCTCCCCGAAACCCCCGGATCATCACTCTCACCCGACGACCCTACGAAACAGCGCTGCCGACGGGTCCCGGCGGACCGGTGGGTTCCCGTGGGCGGGCGGGGTGCGTCTCCTGGCCGGGGGTCAGGCGTTCCGCGCTCGGCGTGGTGCGCTTGACAGGGAAATCGAACATCCATTCTGATGGGTTATCCACAGCCGGAACGGCCGTGGAGGCGCATTGTCAGTGGCAGGCATTAGCGTCAAAGGCGTGAAGCGATCGACTCAAGCAAACCGGGTGGAACCCATGGCAGGCACCGACCGCGAGAAGGCTCTCGACGCCGCGCTCGCACAGATTGAACGGCAATTCGGCAAGGGCGCGGTCATGCGTCTCGGCGACAAGCCGAACGACCCCATCGAGGTCATCTCCACCGGGTCGACCGCCCTGGACATCGCGCTCGGCGTCGGCGGCCTGCCGCGCGGCCGCGTCGTCGAGATCTACGGCCCGGAGTCCTCCGGCAAGACGACCCTGACCCTGCACGCCGTGGCCAACGCGCAGAAGGCCGGCGGCACCGTCGCCTTCGTGGACGCCGAGCACGCGCTCGACCCCGAGTACGCCAAGGCCCTCGGCGTCGACACCGACAACCTCATCCTCTCCCAGCCCGACACCGGCGAGCAGGCACTGGAGATCGTGGACATGCTCGTCCGCTCCGGCGCCCTCGACCTGATCGTCATCGACTCCGTCGCGGCCCTCGTGCCCCGCGCCGAGATCGAGGGCGAGATGGGCGACTCGCACGTCGGTCTCCAGGCCCGCCTGATGAGCCAGGCGCTTCGCAAGATCACCGGTGCGCTCAACCAGTCCAAGACCACCGCGATCTTCATCAACCAGCTCCGCGAGAAGATCGGTGTGATGTTCGGCTCGCCGGAGACCACGACCGGTGGCCGCGCGCTCAAGTTCTACGCCTCCGTGCGCATCGACATCCGCCGCATCGAGACCCTCAAGGACGGCACCGAGGCCGTCGGCAACCGCACCCGCTGCAAGGTGGTCAAGAACAAGGTCGCGCCGCCCTTCAAGCAGGCCGAGTTCGACATCCTCTACGGCCAGGGCATCAGCCGCGAGGGCGGCCTGATCGACATGGGCGTGGAGCACGGCTTCATCCGCAAGGCCGGCGCCTGGTACACGTACGAGGGCGACCAGCTCGGCCAGGGCAAGGAGAACGCCCGCAACTTCCTCAAGGACAACCCGGATCTCGCCAACGAGATCGAGCGGAAGATCAAGGAGAAGCTGGGCGTCGGGATCAAGAGGGACGACTCCGCGGACGAGGCCGCCGCCGCTCCGGCCGACGCCGCCGCCACGGCCGTGCCCGCCCCGGCGTCGAAGGCCAAGACGGCGGCCAAGACGGCCGTGGCCAAGAGCTGATCCGTGCGCGAGCACGAAGAGAGGGGCGGCGGGAGCCGGGCGGGCCGTGAGGGCCGCCAGGAGCTGCCGCCCCAGAGTCCCGAGGAGCAGGCGCGGGCGATCTGTCTGCGCCTGCTCACGGGGAGCCCCCGTACCAGGCGCCAGCTTGCCGACGCCCTGGAGAAGCGGGGCATCCCGGAGGAGGTGGCGCAGGAGGTCCTCTCCCGGTACGAGGAGGTCGGCCTCATCGACGACGCGGCCTTCGCCGGCGCCTGGGTCGAGTCCCGGCACCGCGGCCGCGGTCTCGCGCGCCGGGCCCTCGCCCAGGAGCTCCGTACCAAGGGGGTGCACGCCACCCTCGTGGCGGACGCCCTGGAGCAGCTGGATTCCGACCAGGAGGAGGAGACCGCCCGGGAGCTGGTGGAGCGCAAGCTCCGTGCGACCCGGGGCCTGGAGCGGGACAAGCGGATCCGCAGACTCGCCGGCATGCTCGCCCGCAAGGGATACCCGGAGGGCATGGCCCTGCGGGTGGTCCGCCGCGCCCTGGAGTCGGAGGGCGAGGACCCCGACGACTTCCCTCACCCGGGGGAGTGAACCGGTGGGCCCGGGGCGCGAACAGCCCCGGGCCGGTTCCGTACCGGACGGTGACGGGCCGTCAGGCGCAGCCCGCTCCGTCCGCCGCCCCGCCGCTCAGGCCGGAGCCGTGACCGGCAGGCCGGCCGCGCGCCATGCCTGGAAGCCGCCCGTCAGGTCCGTCGCCCGGTGCAGGCCCAGCGCGTGGAGGGAGGCCGCCGCGAGGCTGGAGGCGTAGCCCTCGTTGCAGATCACCACCACCCGCAGGTCATGGCCCGTGGCCTCGGGCACGCGGTGGCTGCCCCGCGGATCCAGCCGCCACTCCAGCTCGTTGCGCTCGATCACCAGCGCCCCCGGGATCAGCCCCTCCCGCTCGCGCAGCGCCTGGTAGCGGATGTCCACCAGCACCGCCCCCGCGAGCGAAGCGGCGTACGCCTCCCGCGCGTCCACCCGCGTATAGCCCGCGCGGACCCGCTCCAGCAGCTCGTCGATGCCGACCGGCCCGCTCACTGCCACTCCGCCGCACGCTCGACCTGCTCCAGATGCAGCACCGGCCCGCTGCGGCTGTAGCGCCGGATCAGCGGGAGAGGCGGGTAGTAGGCGTGCACCGAGACGGCGTGCGCGGTCGCGGACTCGTTCAGCACCTCGTGCACATGGTGCTGGGAGAAGGCCCGCCCGGCACCCGCCTCCAGGACGCGGCTGCGGTCGACCCCGGGAGCCAGCTCCAGCGAACGCCAGCCCTCCGAGGGCAGCCGTACGGCCAGCGAGCGCTCGGTGAGACGGCCCCGGGCGGTGGCGAACGCCCCCCGGGACTCGGCGTGGTCGTGCCAGCCGGTGCCGGTGCCCGGCGGCCAGCCGATCAGCCACGCCTCGCTGCCGCCGGGACCGTCCAGCCGGATCCAGGTACGGCCCTCGGGGTCGAGGGGGAGGGAGGCCACGATCGTGGGATCGGCCGCGGTACGGAGGGCGAAGTCGAGGAGTTCGGTGATCGTGGGGCCCCCGGCCAGCACGGGCTCAGGGGTGTACGCGGGTGCAGCAGACATGGAGAGGTGACCATTTCCTGGGTTCGCGGAAACGCGCGCGGGCCGGTGGACGGCACGGGGCGCGCGGAGGGAGGGCGAATCAGCAGGAAGGGCGACACACGCAGCCCGCGTAGCGGAGCAGGTCCATATGGACCCTCCGCCACAGGCGTACGTCGTTGCCGGTCATTCCGCGAGTGAACCACGGAGGCCCGGACACGGTCAATCGATCACGGCGGTCGAGGTCTTGGCCGGGACCACCGCCCGGGACTCCGGCGCACCCGCCCGCACGGCGTCCGCCGCGTCGTACAGCTCCTCGGGCAGCACCCCCGCGAACGTCGCCGCGAGATGCCCGTCCGGCCGCACCAGCAGCACGGTGTGCGCCGGAGCCCCCGGATAGGCGTCGGCCACCAGCAGGTCGGCGCGGGCCGGCAGGGCGCCGACCGCGGCGGCCAGACGGGGCATCAGCCCGGCGCCGAGCCAGTGCCGCCGGTCCCACACCCCGGTCCCGGGAGCCACCAGCACCACCAGCAGCTTCCCTTGCCCGAGCAGATCGCGCAGCGGCACCGTCGCGCCGTCCGGCGCGGTGACGGGCACGTTGGCCACCGGCCCGCCCGGTTCCGTGGCCGTCGCCACCTCGCGTACGGCGGCCGGAGGGGCGTACGCCGGCTCGGCGCCCAGCGGCCCGCGCCCCAGGTGGCCGTCGGTGAGCAGGGACTCGGCGGACCGCGCGGCCCCCGGCAGATAGGTCCGCAGGCCCCCGCCGGTCCGCAGCGCCGGCATGGCCTGGTCGGCGGCGCGCAGCCGGGCGGCGACCGAGGTGCGCCGCTCCTCCTCGTAGCTGTCGAGCAGGGCTTCCGAAGCCCCCTGGTGCCAGGCCAGGGAGAGCTTCCACGCCAGGTTCTCCACGTCCCTCAGCCCCTCCTCCACGCCCTGCGTGCCGAGCGCGCCCAGCAGGTGCGCGGCATCCCCGGCGAGGAAGGCCCGCCCGTCGCGCCAGCGCCGGGCGAGGCGGTGGTGGAGGGTGTGGACGCCGGTGTCGATGAGGTCGTACGGGGGAGTCGTGCCCCCGCACCACACCGCGAGGGTGTCGCGGATCAGGGTGACCAGCGCGTCGGGGGTCACCAGCTCGCCGCGCGCCGGAAGCAGCCAGTCCAGCCGCCAGACCCCGTCGCGCAGCGGCCGGGAGGTGACCTCCTGCGCGCCGCCCCGGTGCAGCAGGGCCTCGCCGGGCCAGGGCAGTTCGGTGCGCAGCGCGGCCACGGCGTGCCGCTCCACGGCGGTGCGTCCGGGGAAGCGGATACCGAGCAGCTTGCGCACGGTGGAGCGGGCGCCGTCGCAGCCGACGAGGTGGCTCCCGCGCCACCAGGTGGTCTCGGCGCCCCGGGTGTGCGCGGTGATCCCGCGCTCGTCCTGTTCCAGGGAGTCCAGCTTGGTGTCGTGGACCAGCTGCACGAGGGGGTGCGCGGCGGCGGCGTCGCGCAGCCCGCGTGTCAGGGCGTGCTGGGGGAGGTGCAGGGGGGCCTGGCGGTCCTCGAAGGTGATCCGCTGCGCGGCCCGGCCGCGGCGCATGGTGCGCCAGGCGGCGAAGTACGCGCCCTCGTCGCGCAGCGTCCTGCAGCCGAGCCGGTGCACCATGGCGGCGGTCTCGGCGTGCAGGACGACGGTACGGGCGGGCCGGACCTCGTCCTTGCCGGGCCGCTCGTCGAGCACGACGGAGGGCACGCCCGCGCCCGCCAGGGCGAGGGACAGGGCCAGCCCGACGGGCCCGGCGCCGACGACGATCACCGGGTCCATGGCGCGGCTCCCGATGTCCGGTATGTGATCACAGAACGTATGCAACCCATTGGAGGTGTCTGCGTCAAGTGACACTCGACGGCGCAACGCGGCGTGGTGCGGCGGATGAGTTCCGCCGCACCACGTGAGCCGTACCGTTTCGCTGACCGGACGTCAGGCCCTCCGGTCTCAGGGCGCCTTGCCCACGCCGGCGGCGCCGCCCGCGTCGACCTCGGCCACGTCGCCCTCGACGACCGCGCCGGTGCCCTTCTTCGACTGCCTCAGCCGCTTCTCCATCCAGGAGGCGAAGGTGGTCAGGGCGAAGTTCACCGCGATGTAGATCAGGGCGATCACGAAGAGGGTGGCGATGGTGTTGCTGTAGTTCGCGGAGATCTGCCGGTTCGTGGAAAGCAGCTCCGCGAAGCCGAGCAGGGCGCCGCCGAGCGCGGTGTCCTTGAGGATCACCACGAGCTGGCTGACCAGCGCGGGCAGCATCGCCGTGACGGCCTGCGGCAGCAGCACGTGGGTCATGGTCTGGCCCTTGCGCAGGCCGATCGCCTTCGCTGCCTCCGCCTGTCCCTTCGGGAGGGAGAGCACACCTGCCCGGACGACCTCGGCGATGACGGCCGAGTTGTAGAGGACCAGGCCCGTGACCACGGCCCAGAACGGCCGGGTGTCGGAGGGGACATCCATGAACTGCGGCGCGAACAGCGCGTTGCTGAACAGCATCAGCATCAGCACCGGGATGGCGCGGAAGAACTCCACCCAGGCGCCGACCGCGGCCCGCACACCGGCGTGGTCGGAAAGCCGGCCGATACCCAGCACCGCACCGAACGGGAGGGCGATGATCATGGAGAGCGCGCCGGCCTTCAGCGTCTCGACCAGGCCGGGCAGCAGGTAGGTGGTCCAGACCCGGCTGTCGGTGACGAAGGGGGACCACTTGTCGGCGTCCAGCTGGCCCTTCTCGGCCATGAGGGACAGCGCCCACCACAGGACGAGCGCGAACAGGACGACGAAGATCCCGCTGTAGATCCAGTTGCGCACCTTGGCCCTGGGGCCCGGGGTGTCGTACAGCACGGAACTCATCGCTTCACCGCCACTCGCTTGGCCACCCAGCCCAGCAGCAGGCCGGTGGGCAGGGTCAGCAGGACGAAACCGAGGGCGAAGACCGCGAAGACCGCGAAGACCGCCTGCGCCTCGTTCTCCAGCATTTCCTTCATCAGCAGGGCCGCCTCGGCCACGCCGATGGTCGCCGCCACCGTGGTGTTCTTGGTGAGCGCGATCAGTACGTTGGCGAGCGGTCCGACGACCGCCCGGAATGCCTGGGGGAGCACGATCAGGGTGAGGACCTGGAAGAAGCTCAGCCCCAGTGCGCGGGCCGCTTCGGCCTGCCCCACGGGCACGGTGTTGATACCGGAGCGCAGGGCCTCGCAGACGAAGGTGCCGGTGTAGGCGACCAGTCCGAGAACGGCGAGCCGGAAACCGGTCTCCTTGAAGGTGGTGCCACCCAGATCGATGCCGAGGGTCTGGCTGAGACCCAGCGAACATCCGATGATCAGCAAGGTGAGCGGCGTGTTGCGCACCAGGTTGACGTACGCGGTACCGAAGCTCCGCAGCAGCGGGACCGGGCTGACCCGCATCCCCGCCAGGACGGTGCCCCAGATCAGGGACCCGACCGCCGAGTAGAGGGTGAGCTGAACCGTCACCCAGAAGGCTCCGAGCACGTCGTACTGCCCGGAATCAAGAAAATCGAACACGATGCCCTGCGCTCTCCCCAGGATGGCCGGTGAGACGCGCCGCCGCCCGCGGCAGGCGGGCGGCGACGAGCCTCACCGATGAATCAGCTGCCTTCGGTGATCTGCGGGGCAGGCTCGTTCTTGAAGTTGGCCGGGCCCAGGTTCTTGTCCACGGCCTGCTGCCAGCTGCCGTCCGCGACCATCTTCTTGAGCGCGGCGTTGATCTTGGTCTGGAGCTCCTTGTCGCCCTTCTTCAGACCGATGCCGTAGTTCTCGTTGCTCAGGCTCAGGCCGACCAGCTTGAACTTGCCCTTGTTCTTGTCCTGGGCCGCGTAGCCCGCCAGGATCGAGTTGTCCGTGGTGAGGGCGTCGACCTTCTTGTTCTCCAGGCCCGTCAGGCACTCGGAGTAGCCACCCTGCTCCAGCAGGTCGGCCTCGGGGGCCAGCTTGGTCTTGACGTTCTGGGCCGAGGTCGAGCCGGTGACCGAGCAGAGCTTCTTCTTGTTCAGGTCCTCGGCCTTGGTGATCGAGGTGTCGTCGGCGCGGACCAGCAGGTCCTGGTGCGCGAGGAAGTACGGGCCGGCGAAGTCGACCCGCTCCTTGCGCTTGTCGTTGATCGAGTACGTCGCGACGATGAACTTGACGTCGCCGTTGGAGATCAGGTTCTCGCGCTCGGCGCTGACGGCCTGCTTGAACTCGATCTGGTCGGGCTGGTAGCCGAGCTCCTTGGCCACGTAGGTCGCCACGTCGACGTCGAAGCCCGTGAACTTGCCGTCCGGGGTCTTGAGGCCGAGGCCGGGCTGGTCGTACTTGATGCCGACGACGATCTTGTCCTTGGCGCCACCGGACGCACCGCCGTCACTGCCGGCGTCCTGCTTGCTGCCGCCACACGCGGTCGCGGTCAGGGACAGGGCGACGGCGACAGCCGCGGCCGCGGCGGCCTTGGAGATCTTCATGGTGAACTTCCCTCGGATGAGACGTTGTTGAACGACGAGCGACGACGCGGGGGTCGGGCCGCCAGGGGATCACTACCAGACGTGGGTCGTCAGTGGTGCAGGATCTTCGACAGGAAGTCCTTCGCCCGGTCACTGCGCGGGTTGCTGAAGAACTGCTCCGGGGTGGCCTCTTCGACGATCTTTCCGTCGGCCATGAAGACGACCCGGTTGGCGGCGGAGCGGGCGAAGCCCATCTCGTGCGTGACGACCACCATCGTCATGCCCTCCCGGGCGAGCTGCTGCATGACCTCCAGCACCTCGTTGATCATCTCCGGGTCCAGCGCCGAGGTCGGCTCGTCGAAGAGCATCACCTTCGGCTCCATCGCCAGCGCACGGGCGATCGCCACGCGCTGCTGCTGGCCGCCCGAGAGCTGCGCCGGGTACTTGTCGGCCTGCGAGCCGACGCCCACCCGGTCCAGCAGGGCCACCGCCTTCGCGTGCGCCGCGGCCTGGTCGGTCTTGCGGACCTTCTGCTGGCCCAGCATGACGTTCTGCAGCACCGTCTTGTGCGCGAAGAGGTTGAACGACTGGAAGACCATGCCGACATCGGCGCGCAGCCGGGCGAGTTCCTTGCCCTCCGAGGGCAGTTCCTTGCCGTCGAGCGTGATCGTGCCCGAGTCGATGGTCTCCAGGCGGTTGATGGTCCGGCACAGCGTGGACTTGCCCGATCCCGAAGGACCGATCACCACGACCACCTCGCCGCGGGCAATGCTCAGATTGACGTCCTGAAGCACGTGCAGCGCGCCGAAGTGCTTGTTGACGTTGCTCAGTACGACCAGGTCGTCCGCGGCACCGGCCGCGTCCTGCACGTCCTTGGTCACTGATACTCCGCTCATCGGCTTCTAGCTCCGTCCTCCTCGGTTGGGAGGACAGTAGTGACGAGACGAGCACACCGTCATCACATCTGAGGGAGAATTGAGGATAACGATCCGGCCTCCGCCGGATACGCTCCGTGTACGACACGGTTCGGACGATCATGTCCGAATACCGGGTGCATAACGGAAGGCGCGCCGCGGCGGCAGCCCCTTGACGTGGGACCCGGCATCGGCGTGTATGCATGGTGGTCACGTGCGTGGCCGTGAGCGCGCCCCACGCGCGGCGCGTACGGCCGGAGCCGGAGTCCGGAGCCGGGCACGGGGAACCGAAAGAGAAGAGAGGAGAGGGGGACGAGATGAGACTGCTGCTCGTCGAGGACGACGACCACGTCGCCGCCGCCCTGTCCGCGATCCTCGCCCGGCACGGCTTCCAGGTCACCCACGCCCGCAACGGCGAGGAGGCCCTGCAGGCCCTGCTGCCCGCCGGCGCCCCGCCCTTCGGCGTGGTCCTGCTCGATCTCGGCCTGCCCGACCAGGACGGCTACGAGGTGTGCGGCCGGATCCGCAAGCGCACCTCCACCCCGGTCATCATGGTGACCGCGCGGGCCGACGTACGCTCCCGCATCCACGGGCTGAACATGGGCGCCGACGACTACGTCACCAAGCCCTACGACACCGGCGAGCTGCTGGCCCGCATCCACGCCGTCGCCCGGCGCACCGGAGCGGCCGCCGACGAGGCCGTCACCCCCGGCGGCGGTACGCCCGCCACGGTCCGGCTCGGCCCCGTCAGCATCGAGCTGCCCACCCGCCGGGTCAGCGTGGACGGCGCGGACGTACCCCTCACCCGCAAGGAATTCGACCTGCTGGCCCTGCTCGCGCAGCGCCCCGGGGTCGTCTTCCGCCGCGAGCAGATCATCAGCGAGGTGTGGCGCACCAGCTGGGAGGGGACCGGGCGCACCCTGGAGGTCCATGTGGCCTCGCTGCGCTCCAAGCTGCGCATGCCCGCCCTGATCGAGACCGTCCGAGGGGTGGGCTACCGGCTCGTCGCCCCGAGCGCTCCCACCGCCCCGACCGCCCCGTAGGACCGCCTGCCGTGCGCGCCCGTCTGCTCCCCCTGCTCGTCATCCTCATGGCGGGCACCCTGCTCGCGCTCGGCTTCCCGCTCGCCGTCTCCCTCGCCGCCGGGCAGCAGCAGCGGGTCGTCGTCGACCGCATCGACGACAGCGCCCGCTTCGCCGCGCTCGCCCAGTTCGTCATCGACGCCCAGGGCTCCGGCTCCACCGGCGCCGACGAGCGCCGCGACCTCCTCCAGCTCGAACTCGCCCGCTACCAGGAGCTGTACGGCATCCGCGTCGGCGTCTTCTTCCGCGACGCCAACGCCCTGGCCCGCTCCCCGGGCTGGTGGCAGCTCCCCAAGTCCGGCGAGGGCGCCGACGCCCTGGACCAGGCGCTGGCCGGCCGGCGCAGCCACGACCCGCCGCAGGTGTGGCCCTGGCAGCCGAACGGCAAACTCCTCGTCGTCTCCCCGGTGGTCCTCGACGGGGACGTGGTCGCGGTCGTCGCCACCGAGTCCCCGACCGACCAGATGCGGGCCCGCATCCTGCGCGGGTGGCTGCTGATCGCGGCCGGGCTCGCCGCCGCCATGCTCGTCGCCTTCGGCGCCGCCCTGCGCCTGACCAGCTGGGTGCTCAAGCCCGTCCGTACCCTCGACGCCGCCGCGCACGGCATCGCCACCGGCCGGATGAACTCGCGCGTCGCGGCCGCCGGGGGCCCGCCGGAACTCCAACGCCTGGCCCGCTCGTTCAACGAGATGGCCGACAACGTGGAGGAGGTGCTGGAGCAGCAGCGGGCGTTCGTCGCCGACGCCTCGCACCAGCTGCGCAACCCGCTCGCCGCGCTGCTCCTGCGCATCGAGCTGCTCGCCCTCGAACTGCCCGAGGGCAACGAGGAGATCGCCTCCGTCCGCACGGAGGGCAAGCGCCTGACCCAGGTCCTCGACGACCTGCTGGACCTGGCGCTGGCCGAGCACGCCTCCGCCGAGATCAGCCTCACCGACATCGGCGCGCTCACCGCCGAGCGCGTCGCCGCCTGGCGCCCGGTCGCGGAGGAGAAGGGCGTACGGCTCATCGGGACGGGCCGGACCGCCCTCACCGGCTGGGCCGATCCCATCGCCCTGTCCAGCGCGCTCGACGCCGTCATCGACAACGCCCTGAAATTCACCCCCGCCGGTGAACAGGTCGAGGTGGCCGTCGCCGCCGAGGCGGGCACGGTCCGCGTGGTCGTCGCCGACCGCGGCCCCGGCCTCACCGAGGAGGAGCTGCTGCGCGTCGGTGACCGCTTCTGGCGCAGCGGCCGCCACCAGAACATCAAGGGCTCCGGGCTGGGCCTGTCGATCTCCCGGGCCCTGCTCGCCGCGGGCGGCGGATCCCTCTCCTACGAGACGAACCCGCCGCACGGGCTCCGGGTGACGGTGGCCGTCCCGCGCACCGCCCCGCACGGCTCCGACCGGCACTGACCCCCCGGCCCGCTGGCTCGCGCCCCTGCCCCCGCCCCCGGGCTACGGCTCCCAGGGCAGGGCCGTGCGGACGGGCTCGGAGGCCGCGTACAGCTCGTCCACGGCCCGTACCTCGAACACCGCCGCCGCCTCCCGGCCCGCGCGCTCCACCCCGTCGAGGTACAGGGCCGTGCCGCAGGTGCCGCCGAGGAAGCGCCTGCCGCCGCCGGGGAGCACCCGCGCCACCTCGTAGTGCCGCGGCCGCCCGCCCGGACCGGCCGCCGGGCGCCAGGACAGGCGGAGCCGGGCGCGGCCGTTCTGCTGGGCCGAGGCATCGACGGCCGGGGATCCGGCCGGGGACGGGCGCCGGGTGCGGGGCTCGTCGTGTACCGATACCGCGCCGAGTCGCCACACCACCGGCCTCTTCCCGCGCGCGGTGATCCGTACGGCCAGGGCGTACGCGGTCCTCCCGGCCAGCGGCGCGAGCGCCGCCCGCGTGGTGCGCCAGCCCCGCCCTGCGTCCGCGCTCCCGCCCCGCAGCCAGGTGTACGGGACCGGCTCGCCGGGGGCGGACGGCTCGCGGGTCGCCACGCCGATCTCCACCGCCACCCGGCCGGAACCGGCGCCGGTGGAGTGCACCAGCTCCAGCACGCTCGCCCGGGTCAGCGGCAGCCGCGTCGTATGCAGCCCCACCGTCACCGGGGCGGTCACCGCCCCCGAGACCAGCAGGCTGGAGCCGCCGCGCCAGGCGTCCGCGAAGTCCAGGGTCACCGCGGGGCGCTCCCCGGCGGTGTCCACCACCCAGCGGCGGCCGGGCAGCCGGTCCTGCAGCCCGAGGTGGGTCCACGGGGTCTCGGAGGCGACCGCTCCGTTCTCGTACCAGCGCAGCCCGTGGCCGGTGTTGAAGGAGCAGGCGAAGGGCAGCGCGGTGACGGTGGAGCGGTCCGCGACCACCGTGGCGGGCGCCCGCCAGTGGTCCCCGGTATCGGGCCGGGAGGGATCCAGCGAGGAGCCCGTCCAGAAGCGGTCGTCCGCGTGGTGGAAGGCGCCGGGGGAGCGGTCGGTGAGGTGGTTGCGGGTCCATTCGGGCCGGTAGAAGCCGTAGCTCACGATGTGCTCGCGGTCGCGAGGGACGATCGCGTCCCAGTCCACGGGCGCGTCCCAGCCGCGGGACTCGGTGTCCACGGCGGCCCACAGCTCGTGGCGGGAGCGGCCCAGCCGGTCCGCGAGCGCGCCCGAGGCGGCCAGCGTGCCCGGGGTCCAGCGGAAGTCCACGAACAGGGTGTCGGCGACCGGGCCGGCCCGGTCCTCGAAGAACTCCTGATTGAGCGCGTTGAGCGCGCCCTGCCAGCCGACCCGGCCGGTGCTGTTCATGGCGTCGTACCAGGTGATGCGCAGCCCGTACGGCTCGCCCGCCGCCCGCAGGGCGCGCAGGAACTCCCGCATCCGGGTGGCGAGGGTGCTGTCGCCGCCGTCCGTCTCGGCGTTCACGAACCAGCCGTCGAAGCCGTACGTACGGGCCACCAGGGCGAGCTGTTCCGCGATCGGGAAACGGCCCAGGGCGTCGCGCTGGACCAGATCGCGGGTCCAACGGAGGTCGCCGCCGTAGGCGACGGGTGGCAGGAAGACATTGCCCAGCACGCGGACCCCGTTGCGGTGGGCGGCGTCCACCAGGGGCGCGTTCGGGGCGAGGATGATCCCCTCGCCCGCGGAGCCGCCCCAGAAGACCAGCTCGTCGAGGTACGCCCAGTGCGTGAGCGCGTAGGAGTCGGCGGTCGGGGAGCCCTGGGAGGGGTTCCCGGCGGTGGGCCCGAAGGAGACGAGCGAGGCGATACGGGCCCGGTCGGCGCGGGCCTCCCGGTTCGCGGGCACCGGGGTGAACCGCCCGGCCAGCGGCACGGTCGCGGTGTTGTACGCCAGATCGGGATCGCTCTCCGGCCGCCACGCGCGCAGCGAGCGCCACACGATGCCGGGCCCGGGGCTCCCGGCGGGCAGCGTGTCCGGGAACCAGTAGGAGGCGTACGGGGCCAGGTCGCCCGGGGTCGGAGCGCTCGCCGGGGCCATCGGCGGGGCGGTGGACGGGGCGTGCGCGCCGAGCGGGGCCGGCGGGGCCGAGGCCGCCCGCGCCCGGCCGGCGAGGCCGAGCATCGCGGCGGCCCCGCCTCCGGCGGCCAGCACTCTGCGCCGGGTGGGGCGTAACGGGTCGGGGGCGGGCGGTGTACGACGGCCGGCGCCGTTGCCGGTCTCGGGCATGCGGGTCTCCTCAGGGGGATGGGGCGGGTGGTGGGAATGGGGTGACGGGAAACGGGGACCGGATCAGGGGGCAGAGCGAGGGGCCAGACCGAGGGGTCAGACCGGGGGCGGCGGGATCACGTCCCGCACGCGCAGGACCTCGGTGATCCCGCGGGCCGACAGCCGCTCCGGGTCCTCGGCGTGCTCCGCGAGCACCACCGCGGGCCGCACCCCCTCGGCCGTCAGCGCGGCCCAGGCGTCGAAGAAGGCGCCGCCGGGGGCGCATGCCGCCCGCCAGGAGCCCCCGGCGTGCTCCGCGCGCTCTCCGGTGTCCAGCGCGAGCGCGGTCGTACGCGGTGCGGGCCGGTGCGGGCGCCCCCGCCGGAGGTCCGCGATCCGGGCGACGGCCTCGCCCGCTGGCTTGACCTTGCCCTCGTTGGTGAGCAGGCCGAGGCCGTACTCCAGCTCCGGGAAGTCCGCGAGCTCCCGGGACACGTCGTGCGAGCACCACCAGGTCACCCCCCACAGGTCCGCGCAGTCCAGCGCGTTCGCCAGGGTGGCCTCGGTGAACCGCGCGGCCTGCTCGGGCCGGATCAGCGGCGCCGGGGCGCCCGTCTCCTGGAGCCACACCGGGCGGTGCGGGTCGAGGGCCCACGCCTTGGAGAGCTCGATCAGATAGGCGGCATGGTGCTCGGTGGCCGTCCCGCGCGCGCCGTGGCGCTGCGCCGTCCCGTTGAACACCCAGGAGTGGACGGCGGTGGCCCCACCCAGCCGGGCCGCCTGGGCGGGGGTGAAGGGGTGGCCGTCCCGGTACCAGGCGGCGTCGTACTCGGCGTGCACGTGCAGCCGGCCCGGCGCGCCCCGCTCGCAGGCGTCGAGCATCCGCTCCAGCCAGCGGGCCGCCTGGTCGGGGGTGATGCGGTCGGGGTCGGGGTGCGGGTCGTCGGAGAACTGGTTGATCTCGTTGCCGACCGTCATGCCGAGGAAGTGGGGCCGGTCCGCGAGGGCGGCGGCCAGGGTGCGCAGGTACTCCTCCTGCCCGGCGACGACCTCGGGGGCGGTGAACATGTTGCTCCGGTGCCAGGTCCGGACCCAGGAGGGCAGGAAGTCGAAGCTGGACAGGTGCCCCTGCAGCCCGTCCACGGCCACATCCAGCCCGCGTTCGGCGGCGGCGTCGGCGAGCGCGACGAGCTGTTCGACGGCGCGCGGCCGGATCAGCGTGCGGTTGGGCTGGAAGACCGGCCACAGCGGGAAGACGCGGACGTGGTCCAGGCCGAGGGCGGCGATCGCGTCGAGATCGGCCCGTACCTCGTCCAGGTCGAAGTCCAGCCAGTGGTGGAACCAGCCTCGGGCGGGCGTGTAGTTGGCGCCGAAGCGGAGTGCGTCATCGTGCACAGGGGGTCCCGGGTTCTGGAGTGGTGCGCGAATTCACCGGACGCGCCACAAAATGCCGTTGCGGATGCGGAAAGTCAACAGGGCCCGGGATGGTGCTACTTATGCGCTTGAGCCCAGTGGGCACAAGGGTTCTGATTGCTGGATCATGAGCGACTAATGCGGTTTAGTAGGGACCGGACGACAGGGAAGCGAACGGGAAATCGAGGGTGGTTTTCGGACGGCGCGCGGTGAGCGTCCGGAGGCTTCCCCGCAGCTATGACCTGGGCGGGCTCAGGGGGATGACGGCCCGTTCGGCACACGCGGCGGGGCCGGATCGCGTACGGTCCGGCCATCGCGCCGTCCGTGACCGGCCGCGCGCGACGCACCCGAAGGACGGATGAGGCAGGTCATGGCCCGCAGACCCACGATCAAGGACATCGCCCGACGGGCGGGGGTGTCGGAGAGCGCCGTCTCCTTCGCCCTGAACGGCCGCCCGGGAGTCTCCCAGGAGACCAGGGCCCGGATCCACCGCGTCGCCGAAGACCTGGGCTGGCAGCCCAACAGCGCGGCGCGCGCCCTGTCCGGCGAACGCTCCGGCGCCGTGGGACTCGTCCTGGCCCGGCCCGCGCACACCCTCGGCGTCGAGTCCTTCTTCCTCCAGCTGGTCTCCGGGATCCAGGAGGCGCTGTCGGCGGCGCGGACCGCCCTGCTCTTCCAGGTGGTCGAGGACATCGACGCCGAATGCGCGCTCTACCGCCGCTGGTGGGCCGAACGCCGGGTGGACGGGGTCCTCGTCGTCGACCCGCGTACGGGGGACCCGCGGCCGGCGCTCCTCGCGGAACTGGGCCTGCCGGCGGTGACCGTCGGCGAACCGGAACCGGAACCGGCGGCGAAGGGTCCGGCGACGGAGGGCCCGGCGACGGAGGGCCCGGCGATGGCGGGCCCGGCGATGGCGGGTCCGGCGATCCCCGCCCAGTCCACCGCCTCACCAGCCACTCCTGCCCCGGCCGTCTCCGCCGTCCGGGCCGACGACGCCGGGGCCATGGCCCAGGTCCTGGACCATCTCCACGGCCTCGGCCACCGCCGGATCGTCCACGTCGCGGGCCTTCCCGCGCTGGCCCACACCGTCCGCCGGATCGATTCGCTGCGCGCCGAGGCGGCGCGGCGCGGGCTCGGACCCGGCGACGTGCGCTCCGTGGTCACCGACTACTCCGACGCGGAGGGGGCCGCGGCCACCCGCCGGGTGCTCGCCGAGCCGCGTCCGCCGACCGCGCTCGTCTACGACAACGACGTGATGGCCGTCGCCGGGCGTGCGGTCGCCGCCGAGCTGGGCATCCCCGTGCCCGGCCGGCTCTCGATCGTGGCCTGGGACGACTCCGCGCTCTGCCGGGTCACCCACCCCCGGCTCACCGCGCTGGTCCGCGACACCGCCGGCTTCGGGCGGCTGGCGGCCGAGGAACTGCTCGCCGTGCTCGCCGGGCGCCCGCCCGGGGTACGCGAGAGCGAGCGGCCCCGGCTGGAGCCGCGCGACAGCACGGCGCCACCCCCGGCGCATACTGATTCCTGAACCCTTCCTGGAGCCGCCACCGTGATCACCCCCACCGCCCCGTCCCCCGTACCGCGCCCGGACGCGGCGGCCACCGGACCGACGGTGGCGATCGACATCGGCGGCACCAAGATCGCCGGTGCGCTGGTCTGCCCCGACGGCACGATGACGGGCACCACCCGCCGCCCGACCCCGCGCGGGACCGACGCCGAGGCCGTCATGGCGGCGGTCGCGGAGGTCGTCGCCGATCTGTCGGCCTCGCCGCTGTGGGGCTCGGCGGTGCGCTGCGGGATCGGCAGCGCCGGCCCGGTGGACACCTCCCGGGGCACGGTCAGCCCGGTCAACATCGGGGCCTGGCGGGACTTCCCCGTCCAGGAGCGCGTGGCCGCCGAGCTCGCCGCGCGCGGGGCCGGGCTGCCGACCGTACTGGCGGGCGACGGGGTGGCGATGACCGCCGCCGAGCACTGGCTGGGCGCGGCCCGGGGGCATGCGAACGCGCTGTGCATGGTCGTCTCCACCGGCGTGGGCGGCGGGCTGATCCTGAACAACCAGCTGCACCCGGGCCCCACCGGCAACGCCGGCCACATCGGTCATATGAGCGTGGCCTTCGACGGCGAGCCGTGCGTCTGCGGCGGCCGCGGCTGCGTCGAGTCCCTGGCCTCCGGTACGGCGATCGCCCGCTGGGCCCTGGAGCAGGGTTGGACCCCGGCCGCCCGGGAGGACGCCCCGGGCGCACCCGACGCCACGGCCGCCGGGGTGGCCGCGGCCGCGGAACAGGGGGATCCGGTGGCACTGGCCGCCTACGACCGGGCCGGGCGCGCGCTGGCCGCCGCCATCGCGGCCACCGCCACCCTCGTCGAGACGGACATCGCGGTCGTCGGGGGCGGTGTGGCCGCCGCCGGGGACACCCTCTTCGGGCCGATCCGGGCGCACCTCGCCCAGTACGCCACGCTGGGCTTCGTCTCGGGGCTCCGGGTGGTACCGGCGAGCCTGGGCACGCACGCGGGCCTGATCGGCGCGGCCGCGGCGGCGGCGATGCTGCTGCCGGGGCCCACCTCCTAGAGGTGCGGCCCGGCCGTCAGGGCTTCTCGGAGCGGTAGTACCGGCCCGCGCCCTCGTGCAGTTCCAGGGGGTCGGTGTAGATCGCCGTCCGCAGGTCCACCAGCTGCGCCGCGTGCACCTCGCGGCCCACCAGGTCGCGGCTGCTGATCACCGTCCGCGTCAGCTGCTCGGTCATCTCGGGATCGCTCGCCGCCGTCGTCACCAGCAGGTTCGGCACGGCGACGGTGGTGATCGCGCTGGTGTTGCGCGCCCGCTTGTACGCGTCCTGCGGCATCACGGCCGTCCGGTAGTACCGCGCCGGGCTGCCGTCCCCCTGGAGCCGTTCCACCAGGTCACCGAGCTGCACCAGCCGGATGTCGGAGCGCTCCGACAGCTTCTGCACCGCGTTCGTCGGCAGGCCGCCCGACCAGAAGAAGGCGTCGATCCGGCCTGCCTCCAGCTCGGACGGCATGGTGTCGATGCCTATGGACACCGGTGTGAGGTCCAGCACCGGGTCGAGGCCCGCCGCGACGAGCAGCCGCTCCGCGACCAGCCGCACCCCGGAGCCGGGCTGGCCTATCGCCACCCGCTTGCCCCGCAGGTCCCGGGCCGACTGCACCGGGGAGCCGGCCGGGACCACCAGCTGCACGTAGTCGTCGTAGAGCCGCGCGCAGCCGCGCAGCAGGTCCGCCCCGGGCTTGTGGTCCAGCCGGTACTTGGCGACCGCGTCCGCCGTGGCGACCGTGAAGTCCGCCTCGCCCGTCGCCAGCCGTTTCAGGTTCTCCTGCGAGCCCTCGCTCGTCATCAGCTCGACGTCCACCCCGGGCATGCTCTGGCGCAGCTCCTGCTTGAGGAGCTGCCCGTAGCGGTGGTAGACGCCGGTCTGCGCGCCCGTGCTGAAAGTGAGCCCGCCGTGCAGCTCGGGCTTGCCGAAGGGGTTCAGCCACCAGGTGAGCAGGCCGAGCACGGCGAGTACGGCCACCGCCACCTGCAGGGCGCGGCGCCTGCTGATGCGGGGCGGTACGTAGGGCATGCCCGCGATCCTGCCACCCGCCCCGCCCTCCTGTCACGGCCCGGCCCCTGCCCGGGCCCCCGGCCCGGACCGCTTCCGGCCGCGCTGACCTGCGACTCCTCCTGCCCGGCCGCCGCCCGCGGGTGCGCTCTGTCCACAGGGGAGCGGAGGGCTTCCGTCCACCGCCTACCCTTGGTGCATGACCAGCAGCGACCGGAGCCAGGCAGTGGACGTGAAGCGAAGCTACGAGGTGCGCACCTACGGGTGCCAGATGAACGTGCACGACTCGGAGCGGCTTTCCGGTCTGCTGGAGGACGCCGGTTACGTGCGCGCCCCCGAGGGTTCCGACGGCGACGCCGACGTCGTGGTCTTCAACACCTGCGCGGTCCGCGAGAACGCCGACAACAAGCTCTACGGCAACCTCGGCCGGCTGGCCCCGATGAAGACGCGGCGCCCCGGCATGCAGATCGCCGTCGGCGGCTGCCTCGCCCAGAAGGACCGGGACACGATCGTCAAGAAGGCCCCCTGGGTCGACGTCGTCTTCGGTACGCACAACATCGGCAAGCTCCCCGTGCTGCTGGAGCGCGCCCGCATCCAGGAAGAGGCGCAGGTCGAGATCGCCGAGTCGCTGGAGGCGTTCCCCTCCACGCTCCCGACCCGCCGCGAGTCCGCCTACGCCGCCTGGGTCTCGATCTCCGTCGGCTGCAACAACACCTGCACCTTCTGCATCGTTCCGGCGCTGCGCGGCAAGGAGGAGGACCGCCGCCCCGGCGACATCCTCGCCGAGGTGGAGGCGCTGGTCGGCGAGGGCGTCTCGGAGATCACCCTGCTCGGCCAGAACGTGAACGCGTACGGCTCCGACCTGGGCGACCGCGAGGCGTTCAGCAAGCTGCTGCGCGCCTGCGGGCAGATCGAGGGCCTGGAGCGGGTCCGCTTCACCTCCCCGCACCCGCGCGACTTCACCGACGACGTGATCGCCGCCATGGCCGAGACGCCGAACGTGATGCCGCAGCTGCACATGCCGCTCCAGTCCGGCTCGGACCCGATCCTCAAGGCGATGCGCCGCTCGTACCGGCAGGAGCGCTTCCTCGGCATCATCGAGAAGGTCCGCGCCGCCATCCCGCACGCGGCGATCTCCACCGACATCATCGTGGGCTTCCCCGGTGAGACGGAGGAGGACTTCCAGCAGACGATGCACGCGGTCCGCGAGGCCCGCTTCGCGAACGCCTTCACCTTCCAGTACTCCAAGCGGCCCGGCACCCCCGCCGCCGACATGGAGGGGCAGATCCCCAAGGAGGTCGTCCAGGACCGCTACATGCGCCTGGTCGCCCTCCAGGAGGAGATCTCCTGGGAGGAGAACAAGAAGCAGGTCGGCCGCACCCTGGAGGTCATGGTCGCCGAGGGCGAGGGCCGCAAGGACGGCGCCACCCACCGGCTCTCCGGCCGCGCCCCCGACAACCGCCTGGTGCACTTCACCAAGCCGGAGGCGGAGGTCCGCCCGGGTGATGTCGTCACCGTCGACATCACCTACGCCGCCCCGCACCACCTGCTCGCCGAGGGCCCGACCCTGACCGTGCGCCGCACCCGCGCCGGCGACGCCTGGGAGAAGCGCAACGCCGCCCCGGCGCAGCCCGCGGGGGTCATGCTCGGCATCCCGACGCTCGGCGTCCCGGCGCCGCTCCCGGCCGCCGTGTCCGGCTGCTCGGTGCCCGCCTCCTCCTGAGGTGCCGGCGGGCTGCCCGGCCCGCCCCTCCGGCTAGGCTGCGGATCATGCTCGTAGCCGCCGCCGTCTGCCCCGCCCCGCCGCTGCTCGTACCGGAGGTCGCCGCGGGCGCCGCCGCCGAGCTCGGTGACGCCCGTACCGCCTGCTCCGACGCGCTCGCGGTGCTCGCCGCCTCCCGGCCCGACCTGCTCGTCGTGGTCGGAGCCGCCGGCGAGGGCGGCGCGTACGACCAGGGCACACCCGGCGGCTTCGCCGGGTTCGGCGTGGACCTGACCGTCACCCTCGGCCCCGACCTGGGGGAACCGCCGACCGGCCATGCCACCGGGACCACCCTCCCGGTCTCCCTCGCGGTGGCCGGGTGGCTGCTCGGCCAGGCCCGCTGGACGGCCGCCCCCGTCGCCGGTGTGGCCGTCGGTGAGGACCTTCCGCCGAGCGGCTGCGGGCTGCTCGGCGCGGACCTCGGCCGGTCCGCCGCGCGCGTGGCCATGCTGGTGCTCGGGGACGGCAGCGCCTGCCGCACCCTCAAGGCCCCCGGCTACCTGGACGAGCGCGCCGCCGCCTTCGACGCGGCCGCCGCCCGCGCCCTGGGGACCGCCGACACGGCCGCGCTCGCCGCGCTCGACGCCGGGCTCGCGAGCGAGCTCCAGGCCGCCGGACGGGCCCCCTGGCAGGTGCTGGCGGGCGCCGCCGAGGGCGCGGGC
The DNA here is from genome assembly GCF_040644195.1 of Streptomyces sp. NPDC047014. Lineage (NCBI taxonomy): Bacteria > Bacillati > Actinomycetota > Actinomycetes > Kitasatosporales > Streptomycetaceae > Streptomyces > Streptomyces sp. NPDC047014. The sequence goes on from NZ_JBEYVX010000025.1 coordinate 53,795, forward strand.
CTCGCGGGACGGCTGCTGTACGAGGACGCCCCGTACGGGGTGGGGTACTTCGTCGCGGCCTGGTCGTAGCGGCTGGCTGTCGACGTAAGCCGCCGGGCCGCGGGTACGCCGAAGGGGCGCGGGAACGGCCGTGCCGCCGGTCCCGCGCCCCTTCCGGAGCCGCGTCAGGGGGCCGCGGGCGGCGGGGTCTGCCCGCGGCCGGGGGCGTCCTTGTGCGCGATCTTGCCCAGGGCGTCCTTCGCCAGGCCCGTGCCGCTCGTGATCTGGCCGCTGTACTTGCCGTGGGTCTTGGAGTCCACGGCCTTCGCGACCTTGTCCAGACCCTCCTGGATCCGGCCCTCGTTCTTCTGGGCGAGGTCGCCGACCTTCTCCTTCGCCGGCGCGAGCTTGGCCTTCAGATTGTCCAGCAGGCCCATGGGTCACCTTCCGTTGGCGGTGGCTAGGTACGGGCGCCCTCGCCGGCCTCGGTGTCCGCTGCCGCCTCGGCCGACTGCTGCTTCGGGATCTCCACGGCTTCCGCCTTCGGAGCCTCCGCGGCTGCCTGCTCGGTCTCCGCCCCGGCCCCTTCGGCCGCGCCGGACTCCACCGTCACGGCCTCGGCCGCGACCTCCTCGGTCACGGCCTCTGCCCTACGACGAAAAAACCGATCAAAAACGCCCATGTCTCCTCCTGTAACGCTACTCGTGCGAGTGAAGTTCCGGCGGCACCTGTGTCCGGCTGCGCGCCGGGCCCACGACCGGCCGGAACCACGCCAGGGCAACGACCCCGATCCGGCCCCGTCACGTAGCTCGATCGGGTACATGCCGAGGGGTTTGCGAAACTGGGGCGGTGAGCAAAGCAGCCCCCGCCCCGCGGGTCATCGCCGTCGTCGGTCCCACCGCGGCAGGAAAGTCCGACCTGGGCGTCGCCCTGGCCCGCCACTTCGACGGCGAGGTCGTCAACGCCGACTCCATGCAGCTGTACCGGGGGATGGACATCGGCACCGCCAAACTGACGACGGAGGAGCGCGGCGGCGTCCCCCACCACCTCCTCGACATCTGGGACGTCACCGACACCGCCAACGTCGCCGAGTACCAGCGGCTCGCCCGCCTCGAGATCGACCGGCTGCTCGCCGAGGGCCGCACCCCCGTCCTCGTCGGCGGCTCCGGCCTCTACGTCCGCGGCGCCCTCGACGTCATGGAGTTCCCCGGCACCGACCCCGAGGTCCGCGCCCGGCTGGAGGCCGAGGCCACCCTGCGCGGCCCCGGAGCCCTGCACGCCCGGCTCGCCGCCGCCGACCCGGCCGCCGCCGCGGCCATCCTGCCGAGCAACGGCCGGCGGATCGTCCGCGCGCTGGAGGTCATCGAGATCACCGGCCGGCCCTTCACCGCCAACCTTCCCGGCCACGAGTCCGTCTACGACACCGTCCAGATCGGCGTGGACGTGGCCCGGCCGGAGCTGGACGAGCGGATCACCCTGCGCGTGGACCGCATGTGGGAGGCGGGCCTGGTCGACGAGGTCCGCGCCCTGGAGGCCCGCGGCCTGCGCGACGGCATCACCGCCTCCCGCGCCCTCGGCTACCAGCAGGTGCTGGCCGCCCTCGCGGGGGAGTGCACCGAGGACGAGGCGCGGGCCGAGACCGTCCGCGCGACCAAGCGCTTCGCCCGCCGCCAGGACTCCTGGTTCCGCCGCGATCCGCGGGTCCACTGGCTCAGCGGAGCCGCCGCCGACCGGGGAGAACTCCCCGGACTCGCGCAGTCGTTGGTCGAACGAGCGGTTACAGCCTGATCACGTGATGGCATCGGGACGCCCCGGGCGCCCATAGCAGGGCCGGGGGCGTGCCATCATCAAACTCCGACGGGTGCGATCACCCGCATGGCATGGCGGCGTACTGAGTCCGAGTGGGGAGGGCGCGTGGCGATGGAGGCCGGCCCTCGTGACACCGGGCGGGACGACACGCGGCGGGAAGCGGAGCCGATGCTTCTCGACGCGGTGGACGGGACCGCGGTTCTCGGTCTGCCCGCCGACCCCGCCGGGCTGAGCCCCGACGGCCCGGACGTCCCCGACTCCGCCGAGGCCGCGGCCGCCGCCGGACCGGAGGTCGAGGTCGAACTGCGTCCGCAGCGCCGCCTGCGGCTGTGGCAGATCGCCCCCATCGTGATGCTGGCCGCCACCGGCTCCCTGATGTTCGCCTTCCCGCTCGCCTTCGAGTTCGGTGACGGCGGTGCCGTGGTCGCCATGCTGGGCTTCCTGATCAGCTGCTGCGCCGGGGGCTGGGGCATGATGGCCGCCCGCCGGGTCGGCTACACCTGGCCCGGCCTCCCGGCCCGGGGGAGCGGCCGCCGTCCGGACTGGCGCATGGCCGCGCTGTACGCCCTGGTCGCGCTGGCCGTCGTAGGACTGGCCGTGTACCGGGTCGCCCGGCTGCGCTGACCGGCCCCGGCTGCGCCGGCCACCTGGATGCGCCGGTCACCCCGGCCGCTCCGGCCCGCTGAGCTGCGGCTGGGTACGATGGGCCGGTGACGCAGACCACCCTCCCCTTCCTCAAGGGCCACGGCACCGAGAACGACTTCGTGATCGTCCCGGACCCGGACAACGCCGTCGAGCTGCCCGCGTCCGCCGTCGCCCGGCTCTGCGACCGGCGTGCCGGGATCGGCGGCGACGGCGTCCTGCACGTCGTGCGGACGGCCGCCCACCCCGAGGTGGCGCACCTGGCCGGCGAGGCGGAGTGGTTCATGGACTACCGCAACAGCGACGGCTCCGTCGCCGAGATGTGCGGCAACGGCGTCCGCGTCTTCGCCCGCTACCTGCAGTACGCCGGCCACGCCGAGGCGGGCGACCTCGCCGTCGCCACCCGGGGCGGGGTCAAGCGCGTCCACCTGGACAAGGCGGGCGACGTCACCGTCTCCATGGGACGGGCCACGCTCCCCGAGGGCGAGGTCACCGTCGGCGTCGACGGGCGCAGCTGGCCCGCGCTCAACGTGAACATGGGGAACCCGCACGCGGTGGCGTTCGTTGACAGCCTCGACGACGCCGGGAACCTGCTCACCGCCCCGCCGTTCAGCCCGGCGTCCGCCTACCCGACGGGGGTCAACGTCGAGTTCGTCGTCGACCGCGGCCCGCGGCACGTCGCCATGCGTGTCCACGAGCGCGGCTCCGGCGAGACCCGCTCCTGCGGCACCGGCGCCTGCGCCGTCGCCGTGGCCGCCATCCGCCGCGACGGCGCCGACCCGGCCGTCACCGGCGAACCGGCCACCTACACCGTCGACCTGCCCGGCGGTACCCTCGTCATCACCGAACACCCGGACGGGCAGATCGACATGACCGGACCGGCCGTCATCGTGGCCTCCGGCACCTTCGACGCCGCCTGGCTCACCGAAACGGCCTTCGCGTGAAGCTTCCCTCTAATGGGTGATCCGTTTCACGCTGAGCGAGAGGTGGACTGCGCCACGTGGTGGGGTCGGTAACATCAGGCACCGGCCCTGAGGGCTCACCCCATGCCCGCCACCGCCGGTCGAAGCCGCCGGAGGTGCCCATGAGTGCAGAGGCCACGAACCCCGAAGCACACCCCGAAGCGCGCCCTGAGCTCCGCAGACGGGGCCGGAGCAGGATCGACCTGCGCCGGCTCGGCCGCGCTGCGCTGCTCGGGCCGACCGCCCGGGACCGCCTCCCGGACGCCATCGGACACGTCGCCGAGGCGCACCGTGCCCACCATCCGGACGCCGATCTGTCCCTTCTGCGGCGCGCGTACCTCCTCGCGGAGAGCTCCCACCGCGGCCAGATGCGCAAAAGCGGTGAGCCGTACATCACACACCCGCTCGCCGTCACCCTGATCCTGGCCGAACTCGGCGCCGAGACCACCACGTTGACGGCCTCCCTGCTCCACGACACCGTCGAGGACACCGAGGTGACCCTCGATCAGGTGCGCGCCGAGTTCGGGGACGAGGTCTGCTTCATCGTCGACGGCGTCACCAAGGTGGAGAAGATCGACTACGGCGCCGCCGCCGAGCCCGAGACCTTCCGCAAGATGCTCGTCGCCACCGGCAACGACGTCCGCGTGATGTCCATCAAACTCGCGGACCGGCTGCACAACATGCGCACCCTCGGCGTGATGCGCCCCGAAAAACAGGCCCGCATCGCCAAGGTCACCCGCGACGTCCTCATCCCGCTCGCCGAACGGCTCGGCGTACAGGCCCTCAAGACCGAGCTCGAAGACCTCGTCTTCGCGATCCTGCACCCCGAGGAGTACGAGAGCACCCGCGCGCTCATCGCCGCGCACGCGGGGGAACGCGACCCGCTGCCCGGTATCGCGGACTCCGTGCGCACCGTCCTGCGCGAGGCGGGCATCAGCGCCGAAGTGCAGGTCCGCCCGCGGCACTTCGTCTCCGTGCACCGCATCGCCCGCACCCGCGGCGAACTGCGCGGCTCCGACTTCGGCCGCATCCTCGTCCTCGTCGGCGAGAACGCCGACTGCTACGGGGTGCTGGGCGAGCTGCACACCTGCTTCACCCCGGTGGTCTCGGAGTTCAAGGACTTCATCGCCAGCCCCAAGTTCAACCTCTACCAGTCGCTGCACACCGCCGTCGCGATCCCCGAGGGCTATGTGGCCGAGGTGATCGTCCGCACCCGCCAGATGCACCGCGTCGCCGAAGCCGGCGTGGTGGCCCTCGGCAACCCGTACGCCACCGCCACTCCCGACCCCGCCGCCGACCCCGACGAGGAACGCGTCGACCCCACCCGGCCCGGCTGGCTCTCCCGGCTCCTCGACTGGCAGCGCTCCGCGCCCGACCCCGACACCTTCTGGAGCGTGCTCCGCGAAGAGCTCGCGCAGGACCGCGAGATCACCGTCTTCCGGGCCGACGGGGGCACCCTGGGCCTCCCCGCCGGGGCCAGCTGCATCGACGCCGCCTACGCGCAGCACGGGGCCGCCGCGCACGGCTGTATCGGGGCCCGCGTGAACGGGCGCCTCGCCTCGCTGTCCTCCCCGCTGTCCGACGGTGACACCGTCCAGCTGCTGCTCGCCCAGGACGCCTCCTCGGGGCCCGCCGCGGAATGGCTGGACCACGCCCGGACGCCTGCCGCCCGTATCGCCATCGGCAGCTGGCTCGAAGCCCATCCCGACCGGGCCATGGCCCCCACCACGGCCGCGCGGGCACCGCTCTCCGTGGTCGGAGCCCGGGGCGGCGGGGCCAACGCCGTCACCGACCTGCCCGACGCCACCGTACGGCTGGCCGGCTGCTGCACCCCGGTGCCGCCCGACGCCGTCGCCGGCTTCCTGGTGCGGGGCGGGGCCGTCACCGTGCACCGCGTCCAGTGCGCCGCCGTCGCGCAGATGCGGGCCGTGGGCCGCGCCTCCGTCGCCGTGCACTGGCGGGACACGGCCGACTGCCGGGTGACACTGCGCGCTGAATCGTTCGGCCGCCCGCATCTGCTGGCCGACCTGACCGAGGCCATCGCCCGTGAAGGGGTCGAGGTGGTCTCCGCGACCGTGGATCCGCCCGTGGAGCAGCGGGTCCGGCACACCTACACCCTCCAGCTGCCCGACGCGGCCGTGCTGCCCGCGCTGATGCGCGCCATGCGGGACGTGCCGGGGGTGTACGACGTGGGCCGCGCCTGAGACCTCGCCGCCCGTGCGGGGCCGGTGCCGCGCCGCGTAGGCCGGGGCGCCGCCGGAGGGTCCCGTTCGGGTGGACCCGTCGCGCGTCGTGCCCGGCCGCGCGGCGGGCGCTGGTAAGCGGTGGTGGATGCAGCTCTCCTCCCCGCGCCTGCGCGCCGCCCTGCTCGCGGCGGCCTCCCTCACCCTCGTCGCCGCGGTCCTGCCCCCGCCCCGGCCGCTGGGCATCGGCGACCGGCTCTTCCCGGAGCTCGGGAACCCCGGCTACGACGTGCTCTCGTACGACCTGTCCTTCACGTACAAGGACAACCGGAGCCCGCTCGACGCGGTCACCGTCATCGACGCCCGCGCCCTGGAGCCGCTGGAGCGGATCAACCTGGACTTCGCCCACGGCACGGTGGCGTCCGTCGAGGTCAACGGGGAGCCCGCCCGCTACGACAGCGTGGCGGAGGACCTGGTCCTGACCCCCGCCCGCCCGGTCCCGGGCGGCGCACCGCTGCGCATCACCGTCCGGCACACCAGCGACCCGCGCGGCCGCGGGGACGGCGGCTGGGTGCCCACCGAGGACGGCCTCGCCATGGCCAACCAGGCCGACGCCGCCCACCGCGTCTTCCCCTGCAACGACCACCCCGCCGACAAGGCGATCTTCACCTTCCGCATCACCGCCCCGGAGGGGCTCACCGCCGTGGCCAACGGCCTGCCGGCCGTGCCCGCCGCCCGCCTCGCCCCGGCGCGGACCAGGACGTGGACGTACCGGACCCGGCACCCCATGGCCACCGAGCTGGCCCAGGTCTCCATCGGCCGCTCCGCCGTCGTCCACCGCACCGGACCGCACGGGCTGCCGCTGCGCGACGTGGTGCCCGCCGCCGACCGGGAACGGCTGGAGCCCTGGCTGGCGAAGACCCCGGGACACGTGCGGTGGATGGAGGAGCGGGTCGGCCGCTACCCCTTCGAGAACTACGGGGTCCTGATCGCGCGGGCCACGACCGGCTTCGAGCTGGAGACGCAGACCCTCTCCCTCTTCGAGCACGGCCTCTTCACCGGCGAGGGCTACCCCGAGTGGTACGTGGAGGCCGTCATGGTCCACGAGCTCGCCCACCAGTGGTTCGGCGACAGCGTCAGCCCGCGCACCTGGTCCGACCTGTGGCTCAACGAGGGCCACGCCACCTGGTACGAGGCCCTGTACGCGGACGGGCTCGGCAAGTACTCCCTGGAGCGCCGCATGCGCGAGGCGTACCAGCGCTCCGACCAGTGGCGGGCGGCGGGCGGCCCCCCGGCCGCCCCGAAGGCGGCGGCGCCCGGCGAGAAGATCGGGCTGTTCCGGCCCGTGGTCTACGACGGCGCGGCGCTGATCCTGTACGCGCTCCGGCAGGAGATCGGCGCCCCGGCCTTCGACCGGATCGAGCGGCGGTGGGTGGCGGAGCACCGCGACGGGATCGCCGGCACGGACGACTTCGTCCGCCTGGCCTCCCAGGAAGCGGGCCGTGACCTGCGGTCCTTCCTGGAACCCTGGCTCTACGGGGCAACCACCCCGCCGATGCCCGGGCACCCGGAGTGGAGCGCTCCGGCGGCCTCCGGCAAGGCGGCGCCGGCGGGGAAAAGGGTGTGACCCCCGAGGAACGGGCATGTCACCATCAAGGGGCCGCGTGACAGGGGGCCGCACGGCCCGCATGAACGGGGCCGCGCGGGGAATCCCCGGGCGGTGTGACACGTTGGACGTGACAGCCGACGTGTCTCCGCCGGCCGCGACACGGCTGACACCGCTGACGCTGCTGACACTGCTATTCGAATCGACGTAAGGATCCAATGACCTCCTCTTCTTCCCCTTCCCAGGACGCGCGGGACGCACGGGACGACGTGCGTGAGCCGCAGAGCTTCACCGAGAGCCTTCGGGCCGATGCCCTGATGGAAGAGGACGTCGCCTGGAGCCACGAGATCGACGGAGACCGGGACGGCGACCAGTTCGACCGCTCCGAGCGTGCGGCCCTGCGCCGTGTCGCGGGGCTCTCCACCGAGCTCGAAGACGTCACCGAGGTCGAGTACCGCCAGCTCCGCCTGGAGCGGGTCGTGCTCGTCGGTGTCTGGACCTCCGGCACGGTGCAGGACGCGGACAACTCCCTCGCGGAGCTCGCCGCCCTCGCCGAGACGGCGGGCGCCCTCGTGCTCGACGGCGTGATCCAGCGCCGCGACAAGCCGGACCCGGCCACCTTCATCGGCTCGGGCAAGGCCCGCGAACTGCGTGACATCGTCATGGAGAGCGGCGCCGACACCGTCGTCTGCGACGGCGAGCTCAGCCCCGGCCAGCTCATCGCCCTCGAAGACGTCGTCAAGGTCAAGGTGGTCGACCGGACCGCGCTGATCCTCGACATCTTCGCCCAGCACGCCAAGTCCCGTGAGGGCAAGGCGCAGGTCGCGCTCGCGCAGATGCAGTACATGCTGCCGCGCCTGCGCGGCTGGGGTCAGTCGCTGTCCCGGCAGATGGGCGGCGGCGGGGGCGGCGGCATGGCCACCCGAGGCCCCGGTGAGACCAAGATCGAGACCGACCGGCGCCGGATCCGCGAGAAGATGGCGAAGATGCGCCGGGAGATCGCGGAGATGAAGACCGGCCGCGACATCAAGCGGCAGGAGCGGCGCCGCAACAAGGTGCCCTCGGTCGCCATCGCCGGCTACACCAACGCCGGCAAGTCCTCGCTGCTCAACCGCCTCACGGGCGCGGGCGTGCTGGTGGAGAACGCGCTGTTCGCCACCCTCGACCCGACCGTGCGCCGGGCCGAGACGCCGAGCGGCCGGGTCTACACGCTGGCCGACACCGTCGGCTTCGTCCGGCACCTGCCCCACCACCTCGTCGAGGCGTTCCGCTCCACGATGGAGGAGGTCGGCGACTCCGACCTCATCCTGCACATCGTGGACGGCTCGCACCCGGCGCCGGAGGAGCAGCTGGCGGCCGTACGCGAGGTGATCCGCGAGGTCGGCGCGGTGAACGTGCCCGAGATCGTGGTGATCAACAAGGCGGACGCGGCCGATCCGCTCGTCCTGCAGCGGCTGCTGCGCATCGAGCGGCACTCCATCGCCGTCTCGGCGCGCACGGGCATGGGCATCGAGGAACTGCTCGCGCTGATCGACTCCGAGCTGCCGCGGCCCGAGGTCGAGGTGGAGGCCATGGTGCCGTACACGCTCGGCTCGCTGGTCGCCAAGGCGCATGCCGAGGGCGAGGTGATCTCCGAGGAGCACACCGCGGAGGGCACGCTGCTCAAGGCGCGGGTCCACCAGGAGCTGGCGGCGGACCTCGCGCCGTACGCCCTGGCCAAGCGCTGAGCACGACCGGTCCGGCCGCCTGACCGGCGGTATACGGAGAAGGGCCCCTGCGACGCAGGGGCCCTTCTCCGTACGGTGTGCCGCTCGGGCTCCGCTCGAACGGCTCTACTTGAACTTGGCGCTGACGGCGTCGAAGACGCCCTTCGCCTCCGGGCCCAGCCGGGGTCCGGCCAGCCAGCCCGCCTTGGCCGGGCCTATCGAGGTGTTCGACACCAGCGCCGGCTTGCCGTCGGCGCCCGCGGCGACCCAGCCGCCACCGGAAGAACCACCGGTCATCGTGCAGCCGATGCGGTACATCACCGGGTCGTTCGCCTTCAGCGTCAGCCGGCCCGGCTTGTCCGTGCACTGGAACGCCTTCTGGCCGTCGAAGGGAGCCGCCGCCGGGTAACCCGTCGCCGTGATGCTCGCGACCTTCGGCACGGCGGGCGCGGCGAACTCCACCGGGAGGGCCGAACCGACCGTCTCCTCCAGGGACTTCTTGCCGCCCTTCTCGGGCGTCACGTGCAGCACGGCGAAGTCGTACGGGGCACCCGCGCCGCCGGTCGGACCGCCCGTGGCGATCCACTGGTCGGAGGTCTGCGCCCAGTCGCTCCACCACACGCCGTACGGGGCCACCTGCTCGCGGGGCGCGCCCTTGAGCTGGGCGGCGGGCTTGCCCGCGTTGTTGTAGGACGGGACGAAGGCGATGTTGCGGTACCAGCCGCCGGCCTTGCCCGCGTGCACGCAGTGGCCGGCCGTCCAGACCATGTTGGACTTGCCGGGGTGCGCGGGGTCCTTGACCACGGTGGCCGAGCAGACCATGGAGCCCTCGGGGCCGTCGAAGAAGACCTTGCCCGACTCCGGGACGCTGCCGTGGTACGGAGCGTTGGCGGGCTTGGCCGCCACCGCGGCGGGGGCCGGGTCGGTGACGCCCTGGTCCTTGCCCGCGTCCGGGTCGACCGCCGGGCGCTGGGGCTGCTCGGCGTCACGCATGCGGTCCGGGTCCCACAGGTCCTCGATGATCGGGTTGATGTAGTCGCCCGCCTCGCGGAGCCAGTCCTCTCTCTTCCAGTTCTTCCACTCACCTCCCCGCCATTTCTCCAGGTCTATGCCGCGTTCCTTCAGCTTGTCCTTGAGATGGTCCGGGATCTTGATCCCGTCCGTGCCCGGCTGGCTCGCCGCCACGGTCGGCTTGTCGCCGCCGGCGGCCTCCCCGTCGCCGGGGCCGCAGGCAGCCGCGGTCAGCGCGAGGGCGGCCGCGCACAGCATCGCGGTGACCGGTCGGTTCGGTCGCATGTCGTTCGTCCCCCTGGTGGGTCGAGGCGTGGAGTGCAGCCCCCCACTATGCCGCTGCCGCCGAGGACGACGGAGCCCGGGTCAGCGGTTCCGGAGGCGGCTTCGGGCGGGCAAGGATCTTGGCCCCACCCGTGATCCATAGGCGTCACCGTCGTTGGTACGTACGGGGGATGGGGGAGCGTCCATGTTCGAAGAGCGATCCGGACGAGCAGCCGGAGAAGCGCTCGGTGCAGGAGGAGCGACACACGTGGCTTTCACGGAGCCGGCCGCGGCATGTGAGACCGGACACGAGACGGGGCATGTGCCGCCGCAGGGCGGGCGCCCGGCGGGTTCCTCCTCCGAGGGCATCCTGCGCAGGCAGGCCCAACGCGAGTCCGCCGCCCGGACGTACGCGCGCTCGTTGCCCATCGTCCCGGTGCGGGCCCGCGGCCTCACCATCGAGGGCGCCGACGGGCGGCGCTACCTGGACTGCCTCTCCGGCGCCGGGACCCTCGCCCTGGGCCACAACCACCCCGTGGTGCTCGAAGCCGTCCGGCGGGTCCTGGACTCGGGGGCCCCGCTGCATGTGCTGGACCTCGCGACCCCGGTCAAGGACGCCTTCACCACCGAGCTGTTCGCGAACCTGCCGCCGGAGCTCGCGGCCGATGCCCGCATCCAGTTCTGCGGCCCGGCCGGGACGGACGCGGTGGAGGCCGCGCTGAAACTGGTCCGCACCGCGACCGGCCGCTCCCCGCTGATCGCCTTCACCGGGGCGTACCACGGCATGACCGCCGGAGCCCTGGAGGCATCCGGCGGAGCCCCCGGGGCGGGGGTGATCCGGCTGCCGTACCCGCAGGACTTCCGCTGCCCGTTCGGCGTCGGTGGCCCGGAGGGGGCCGAACTGGGCGCCCGCTGGACGGAGAACCTGCTCGACGACCCCAAGGGCGGCGCCCCCGCCCCCGCGGCCATGATCGTCGAACCCGTGCAGGGCGAGGGCGGGGTACTTCCCGCCCCGGACGGCTGGCTCCGCCGGATGCGCGAGATCACCGCGTCCCGCGGCATCCCGCTGATCGCCGACGAGGTCCAGACGGGCGTGGGGCGGACCGGCGCTTTCTGGGGCGTCGACCACGCCGGGGTGGTGCCCGACGTGATGGTGCTGTCCAAGGCCATCGGCGGCAGCCTGCCGCTCGCGGTGATCGTGTACCGCTCGGGCCTGGACGTCTGGGCCCCCGGCGCCCACGCCGGCACCTTCCGCGGCAACCAGCTCGCCATGGCCGCCGGCACCGCCACGCTCGCCTTCGTACGCGAGAACCGCCTCGCGGAACGCGCCGCCGCCCTCGGCACCCGCATGCTGACGGCCCTGCGCGGCCTGGCCTCCGACCACCCCTGCATCGGCGACGTCCGCGGCCGGGGCCTGATGATCGGCATCGAACTCGTCGATCCCGACACGGGGGCCGCCGCACCGGCCCTCGCCGCCGCCGTCCGCCGGGAGTGCCTGGACCGCGGCCTGATCGTCGAACTCGGTGGCCGCCACGGCGCCGTGGTCCGCCTGCTCCCGCCGCTCACCCTGACCGACGAGCAGGCCGCAGCGGTCCTCGACCGCCTGGCCGACGCCCTCCCGTCCGCCACCCACCCCTGACCTCGAGGACCCTCCATGCCCCACCCCCACCGCCCCCCAGCCCAACCACTTCCCACCAACACGGGCGTCCGTGACCAGTCCGGGCACGGGCTACGCCCCGAGGCCGCAGAGCCCGCGCCGCGCCTCCCTCTCGTCCCCACCTCCGCAGCCCCGGGGAACGAGCCGCCGCCCACCGCCGCCACTGCCCGGCGAAGCGCGACGGACGTCGAACGGCCCGCCAGCACCGCTACTCCGCAGCCCCCGCCTCCCGCCGCGGCCCCGGGGAACGAGCCGCCGCCCACCGGCGCCACTGCCCAACGGAGCGCGACGGACGTCGAGCCACCCGCCAACACCGCTACTCCGCAGAGCCTGCCTCCCGCCGGGGCCCCGGGGAACGAGCCGCCGCCCACGGGCGCCACTGCCCGGCGCAGCGCGACGGCCGTCGAGCCGCCCGCCAGCACCGCTACTCCGCAGCCCCCGCCTCCGACCGGGGCCCCGGGGAATGAGCCGCCGCCCACCGGTGCGACTGCCCGGCGGAGCGCGACGGACGTCGAGCCACCCGCCAGCACCGCTACTCCGCAGAGCCTGCCTCCCGCCGGGGCCCCGGGGAACGAGCCGCCGCCCACCGGTGCGACTGCCCGGCGGAGCGCGAGGGACGTCGAACCGCCCGCCAGCACCGCTACTCCGCAGAGCCTGCCTCCGACCGGCCCCCATGCCGACGCGGCCGCACAGGCCCTGCCCGACGTGCCACGCCCCGCCACCGCCACCACCCGTCAGGGCCCGGTGTACGTATCGCCGCCCCCACTTGCCACCACCGACGCGGTCGCCCCGGGGCAGCCGACCGCCCCGGCACGTAGAGCCACCGAGCCGCCCCAGCATGCAGTGAGTCCCCGGAGCGCGGCCCCGATTCCCGCCGCGCCCGCCGGGGGCGGTTCCGAGCGGCCACCGGTACCCACCTCCGGACCAGCCGCCCGCCCGTCGGCTTCCGGTGCCGAACCACACGTCACGGCAGCCGAACGGGACGGTTCCGAGCAGCCGCCGATGTCCACCGCCGGGCCTGTGCCAGGCACCGCCGACTCCGCAGCACGCTTTCTCAGCCCCGTGCTTCGCACCGCCCAGGCCCCAGGCAGCGCTCCGGTGGTAGGCGTCCCCGGCGCCGGCGAACCGGGCGTCGCAGCCAACCTGCTCGGGTCGGCCGCGATGGCGCCCACACCAGACACCACCACCGAGGCGGGGGCAACGCAGCCAACTGTCCCCACCGCCGAGGCCGACGCTCCCGCACAGGACCTGCCTCCCGGCAGCGGACACGGCCACCCAGCCGAGCCGACGGCCGACGCCCCCGACCTGCCGCCCGGCGCGGCCGCCACCGTCCCGCGCCAGAAGGACGGCACGCCCCGGGCCGGCTGGCCCGGCCGGGTCCGGCTGGCGCCCGCCGCATGGCCGGATCCCCTGGACCACGCCGACCCGGCCGTCGCCGCCGAGTCCGCCGCAGTGGAGAACCTCCTCCGCTGCTGGGTCCGCGAGACGGGACTCGCCCGCCCCGACGGCTCCACCGGCACCCCTCTCCGTATCCCCCTCCCCGCATCCGGCACCGCCCTGCACGTCGCCGTCCGCCACTGGTCCCACACCGGCTGGCACCGCTTCGGCCCCGCCCGCCTCGCCGGCGCACCCACCACCGCGCCGCCGCTGGACGCCGTCACCCTCGCCGCGCTCCTCGCCCGCGAGGGCGCGACCGATGGCCGCGGCAGCGCCGACCTCGTCGGCCGGGTCGCCGACTCGGTGCGCCGTACCACCGAGTTCATCACCGACCGCCGAGAACGCCCCACCGCCCCGGCCCCCATCAGCGGGGACCGCTTCCTCACAGCCGAACAGTCGCTCCTCCTCGGCCACCCCCTCCAACCCGACCCGAAGAGCCGCGAAGGGCTCACCGAGACCGAAGCCCTCCGCTACTCACCCGAACTCCACGGCTCCTTCCCCCTGCACTGGTTCGCCGTCGCACCCTCCGCCCTCGCCACCGAATCCGCTTGGACCGAACGCGGCCGCCTCGTCTCCGCGCCGCAGCTCCTCGGCCGCCTGGCCCCCGGACTCCCACTGCCCGACGGCACCACCCCCCTTCCCCTGCACCCCTGGCAGGCCCGCGATCTTCTCCAGCGCCCCGCCGTCATCGCCCTCCGCGACGCGGGGCTTCTCCACGATCTCGGCCCGTACGGCGAGGTCTGGTACCCGACCTCCTCCGTCCGCACCGTCCACCGGCCAGGCGCCCCCGCGATGCTCAAGCTGTCGCTCGGGCTGCGCATCACCAACTCCCGCCGCGAGAACCTCCGCAAGGAACTCCACCGCGGTGTCGAGGTGCACCGGCTGCTCCGCACCGGCCTCGCCGAGGAGTGGCAGGCGGCCCACCCCCGCTTCGACATCGTTCGCGACCCCGCCTGGGTCGCAGTCGACGCCCCGGACGGCACCCCCGTCCCCGGACTCGACGCGCTCCTGCGCCACAACCCCTTCCGCTCGGGCGACGACGCCGTCTGCATCGCCGCACTCACCGCTCCCCGCCCATGGCCCGGCCGCAGCACCGTGAGCTCCCGCCTGGCCGAGATCATCGTGGGCCTCGCCGACGCCACCGGACACTCCACGTCCGCCGTCGCCGCCGAGTGGTTCCTGCGCTACCTCGACCACGTGGTCCTGCCGGTCCTCGCCTTCGACTCCCTCGCCGGCATCGCCCTCGAAGCGCACCAGCAGAACACGCTGGTCCTCCTCGACCCGGCCGGCTGGCCGGTCGGCGGCCGCTACCGCGACAACCAGGGCTACTACTTCCGCGAATCCCGCCGCGCGGAACTGGAGCACCGGCTCCCCGGCATCGGCAGCCGCAGCGACACCTTCGTCTCCGACGCCGTCACCGACGAGCGCTTCGCCTACTACCTCGGCATCAATAACGTGCTCGGTCTGATCGGCGCCTTCGGATCACAGCGCCTCGCGGACGAACGCGTCCTCCTCGCCGCCTTCCGCCGATTCCTCGCCAAGGCCGCCGGGCTCGGCCCGCTCCCCACCCGGCTGCTCGACTCGCCCACCCTGCGCTGCAAGGCGAACCTGCTCACCCGCCTGGGCGGCCTCGACGAACTCGTCGGCCCCGTGGACACCCAGTCCGTCTACGTCACCATCACCAACCCCCTTCACGATTGACGCGTCGGCGCCCGACGCGGGGAAGAGCCCCCGATGCGCTTCACGGACACCGCCACCTACTCCGCCGGCCCCGACCTCGACACCCTGAACACCTTGAACCGCCTGGACACACTCGACGTGCTGCGGAATCCCGCCGAACAGCGCCTCAACGCCGACCTGTTGCCGCTGCTGGCCGAGGCAGACCTGCTGGACTCGCCCGCCACCTGGGGCAGTGTGCCCACCCCCGCCGGTGCCTTCCGCCTCGAACCCGTACGGCCGGGCCGAGACCTGGAACTCATCACCGGCTGGATGAACGACCCCGAGGTGGACGCCTACTGGGAACTCGCCGGCCCCGCCGCGGTCACCGCTTCCCACCTGCGGTCACAACTCGACGGCGGCAGCGGCAGCATCCCCTGCCTCGGCCTCCTCGACGGCACCCCGATGAGTTACTGGGAGCTCTACCGGGCCGATCTCGACCCGCTCTCCCGCCACTACCCGGCGCGTCCCCACGACACCGGTATCCACCTGCTCATCGGAGACGGGACGAACCGCGGCAGGGGGCTCGGCACGGCTCTGCTGCGCGCCGTCACCGACCTCGTCCTCGGCAACCGCCCCCGCTGCACACGCGTCATCGCGGAACCGGACATCCGCAACACCCCCTCCGTATCGGCTTTCCTCAACTCCGGTTTCCGCTGGCACGCGGAAATCGACCTCCCCGAGAAGCGGGCCGCCCTGATGATCCGGGAGCGGGCGCTGCGCAATCTCCTCTGAGTGCCGCCCCGCGAGCCCATACATCCGAGCCGCTTCACACCTCTCCCCCTGAAAACTCTGCGTCGCGCAGCAAAGTTCCCGGTCCCCGAAGAATTTCCGCGACGCACCTCCCCGTAGCCCGCCCGCCTACGGGCTGCCCGCCCAGCCAGCAGGCCGCGCCGCCCACCCCGCCCGCTCCGGCACGCGACCCAAAACCCCGCGGGCGACGTCAACACGAAGCGACAGGCCCGCCCCCTCCACCGGGCGTGAATTCCCGGCGGTGGGCGTCCGCTGTCAGTGGGGCCCCGTAGGGTTGGCAGTGCTATGACGAAGCCCTCCCTCCCCGACCTGCTGCACGCCGCCGTCTCCGCCGTCGGCGGCACGGAGCGGCCCGGCCAGGTGGCCATGGCCGAAGCCGTCGCCGAAGCGATCGACGACAACTCCCACCGGCTCATCCAGGCGGGTACCGGCACCGGTAAGTCCCTCGGCTACCTGGTCCCGGCCCTCGCCCACGGAGAGCGCGTGGTCGTGGCCACCGCCACCCTCGCCCTCCAGCGGCAGCTCGTCGAGCGTGACCTGCCCCGCACGGTGGAGGCGCTGCATCCGCAGCTGCGCCGCCGCCCGCAGTTCGCCATGCTCAAGGGACGCTCCAACTACCTCTGCCTCCACCGCCTGCACGAGGGGGCCCCGCAGGACGAGGAGGACGGCCTTTTCGATCAGTTCGAGGCGGCCGCCCCCACCAGCAAGCTCGGCCAGGACCTGCTCCGCATGCGCGACTGGGCGGACGAGACGGAGACCGGCGACCGGGACGACCTGACCCCCGGTGTCTCGGACAAGGCGTGGTCCCAGATCTCCGTCTCCTCCCGCGAGTGCTTGGGCGCGTCGAAGTGCGCCTATGGAGCGGAATGCTTCGCGGAGGCGGCCCGTGAGCGCGCCAAGCTCGCGGACGTGGTCGTCACCAACCACGCCCTTCTCGCCATCGACGCCATCGAAGGCGCCCCCGTGCTGCCGCAGCACGAGGTACTGATCGTCGACGAGGCCCACGAGCTGGTCTCCCGCGTCACCGGTGTCGCCACGGGCGAGCTGACTCCCGGCCAGGTCAACCGGGCTGTGAAGCGCGCGGCGAAGCTGGTCGACGAGAAGACGGCCGACTCTCTCCAGACCGCTTCCGAGACCTTCGAGCGGGTCATGGAGCTGGCGCTCCCGGGCCGGCTGGAGCAGGTCCCGGAAGATCTCGGCTACGCGCTGATGTCCCTCCGGGATTCCGCCCGCAACGTGATCTCGGCGATCGGCGCCACCCGCGACAAGTCCGTCCAGGACGAGGACGCCGTCCGCAAGCAGGCCCTGGCCGCGGTGGAGAACATCCATGCCGTGGCCGAGCGGATCACGATCGGATCCGAGTACGACGTCGTCTGGTACGAGCGCCACGACCGCTTCGGCGCCACACTCCGCGTCGCCCCGCTCTCGGTGTCCGGCCTGCTGCGCGAGAAGCTGTTCGAGGACCGCGCGGTGGTCCTCACCTCCGCCACCCTCAAGATCGGCGGCGACTTCAACGGCGTGGCGGCCTCCCTGGGCCTGTCCCCGGAGGGTGTCGAGGGCGATGACGTGCCGCCCTGGAAGGGCCTGGACGTGGGCTCGCCCTTCGACTACCCGAAGCAGGGCATCCTCTACGTCGCCAAGCACCTGGCCACGCCCGGCCGCGAAGGCACCCGCGGCGACATGATGGACGAGCTGGCCGAACTGATCGAGGCGGCCGGCGGCCGCACCCTCGGGCTGTTCTCCTCCATGCGCGGGGCCAAGGCGGCCGCCGAGGAACTGCGCGGCCGGCTCGCCAACCCGATCCTGCTCCAGGGCGAGGAAACCCTCGGCGAGCTGATCAAGGCGTTCGCCGCCGATCCGAAGACCTGCCTGTTCGGGACGCTGTCGCTCTGGCAGGGCGTGGACGTGCCCGGCCCCAGCTGCCAGCTCGTGGTCATGGACCGCATCCCCTTCCCCCGCCCCGACGATCCGCTGATGAGCGCCCGCCAGAAGTCGGTGGAGGAACACGGCGGGAACGGCTTCATGGCCGTCGCGGCCACCCACGCCGCGCTGCTGATGGCGCAGGGCGCGGGCCGCCTCGTCCGTGCCACCGGGGACAAGGGTGTCGTCGCCGTACTCGACCCCCGCCTGGCCACCGCCCGGTACGGGAGCTTCCTGCGGGCCACGCTTCCGGACTTCTGGTACACCACGGACCGCAACCAGGCCCGCCGCTCGCTCGCCGCGATCGATGCGATGGCCAAGGCGGACGGCAGCTAGGCAGAGCCGGCGCAAGCTCCGGCACCACCACAGCCCCGGCCGTCCCAGGGCACAAAGCAACCCCCGGGACCGGCGCAGTGGATCCCGGGGGCTGACTGGGGGCGGCGGGGTCAGACCCGACGCAGTACCGCGACGACCTTGCCGAGGATGGTGGCCTCGTCGCCGGGGATGGGCTGGTAGGCGGCGTTGTGCGGGAGCAGCCAGACGTGGCCGTCCTCGCGCTTGAAGCGCTTGACGGTGGCCTCACCGTCGAGCATGGCGGCGACGATGTCGCCGTTCTCCGCGACGGGCTGGCGGCGGACCGTGACCCAGTCGCCGTCGCAGATGGCGGCTTCGATCATCGAGTCGCCCACGACCTTGAGCACGAACAGCTCACCGTCGCCGACGAGCTGGCGGGGGAGCGGGAACACGTCCTCCACCGACTCCTCGGCGAGGATCGGGCCGCCGGCCGCGATCCGGCCGACGAGGGGAACGTACGAGGCGGCGGGCTTGCCGGTGGTGTCCGTGGGCTGCGAGCTCGGCTGGTCCGATCCGCGGACCTCGTACGCGCGGGGACGGTGCGGGTCGCGGCGCAGGAAGCCCTTGCGCTCCAGGGCCATCAGCTGGTGGGCGACGGACGAGGTGCTGGACAGGCCGACCGCCTGGCCGATCTCCCGCATCGACGGCGGGTAGCCCCGCCGCTGCACGGAGTCGCGAATGACCTCGATGACCCTCCGCTGCCGGTCCGTGAGTCCGGAGCTGTCGGCGCGGATGCCTGGAGGTCGACCTGGCAGCGAGCGTGCGGGGCGTACCGCGGGCTCCGCCTCCGGGTTCAGGTTTGCGTCGTTCATGGCATGCACCGGCTCAAGTCGGCTCTGGGAGCGGTTCTGGGCAGTGATGGTGGCACTGTCTGCGGTGGTGGTCACGTCGGCCCCTCTCGAAATGTTCTCCCTAGCTGGACAACGCTAGTGGGTTTCGAAAGGTTGCGCCAAACACACGTTCGAGTGAAAAAACGCAGATCGCCCTGCGTGGGTACGTTCAGGGGTGTATGGACGACTGGGCGGGCGAACACGGGTTCGGCTCGGCGGCCCCCGCTTACGGTACCCTTCCCGATCGGGTCGCCGCCTCCGGCCCGGTGCCCAGTGTGGCACCGAGAGCCCCCGTATCCGGGTACCGGACACCGCGACACGCAGAGGCGTCCAAATCCACCACAACCCAAGATCTAGTGGTTGGATGAGCGGCGCCACCTAGCTGTAGTGGTGCCTGGGTCTTCTGAGGCTCCTGGGATCGCATATGCTGGGGACTGCTCCGAGAGCCCCCGACAGAGCCCGTCTCCGTCGCCGCAGGGTTTCACCGGGGTGATTCAGTCGTGCCGAGAAGGAGGGTGAGGGAACCATGCACTGCCCCTTCTGCAGGCACCCCGACAGCCGCGTCGTCGACAGCCGCACCACCGATGACGGCACGTCGATCCGCAGACGCCGCCAGTGCCCCGACTGCTCCCGTCGTTTCACGACGGTGGAGACGGCCTCGCTGATGGTGATCAAGCGCAGCGGCGTCACCGAACCTTTCAGCCGTACCAAGGTCATCTCCGGCGTGCGCAAGGCGTGCCAGGGGCGGCCGGTCACCGAGGACGCCCTCGCCAAGCTCGGCCAGCGGGTCGAGGAGGCGGTGCGCGCCACCGGGAGCGCCGAGCTGACCACCCACGACGTGGGTCTGGCCATCCTCGGCCCGTTGCAGGAGCTCGACCTCGTCGCCTACCTGCGCTTCGCGTCCGTCTACAAAGCGTTCGACACCCTCGAAGACTTCGAGACCGCCATCGCGGAACTGCGCGAGCGGCAGCCTCACGGTGAGGAGAGCGAGCCCGGCGCGACCACTTCGGTCCCCGTGCCCGCCTCCGCCGCCGACTGACCGGACGCCCCCGTGGCGCCGCCCGTCGGGGCGCGCCGCGACACGGCCGCCGGACAGCCGGGCGAAAAAACGTAGAAACAGATACACAGCACCGTGCCACGGAATAACGCTGGCACTTTAGGGCGTTTTTGCCCGCATATGGGAGGAAGCGGCATGACAGAGACGGCGAGCAGCTCGGCACGTGGTTCCCGCGCCAAGGGGACCAAGGCCGCCAAGGGCGGCCTGCGTATCGAGCGCATCCACACCACCCCGGGCGTGCACCCCTACGACGAGGTGAACTGGGAGCTCCGCGACGTCGTCATGACGAACTGGCGCGACGGCTCGGTCAACTTCGAGCAGCGTGGCGTCGAGTTCCCCGACTTCTGGTCGGTCAACGCGGTCAACATCGTCACCAGCAAGTACTTCCGCGGTGCGGTCGGCACCCCGCAGCGCGAGACCGGTCTCAAGCAGCTGATCGACCGGATCGTGAAGACCTACACCAAGGCCGGCGAGGACCACGACTACTTCTCGTCGCCCGCCGACGCGGAGATCTTCGAGCACGAGCTGACCTACGCCCTGCTGCACCAGATCTTCAGCTTCAACTCCCCGGTCTGGTTCAACGTCGGCACGCCCCAGCCGCAGCAGGTCTCCGCCTGCTTCATCCTGTCCGTCGACGACTCCATGGAGTCCATCCTCGACTGGTACAAGGAAGAGGGCATGATCTTCAAGGGCGGCTCCGGCGCCGGCCTGAACCTCTCCCGCATCCGCTCCTCCAAGGAGCTCCTCTCCTCCGGCGGCAACGCCTCCGGTCCCGTCTCCTTCATGCGCGGTGCCGACGCCTCCGCCGGAACGATCAAGTCCGGTGGCGCCACCCGCCGCGCGGCCAAGATGGTCGTCCTGGACGTGGACCACCCGGACGTCGAGGCGTTCATCGACACCAAGGTGAAGGAAGAGGAGAAGATCCGCGCCCTGCGCGACGCGGGCTTCGACATGGACCTGGGCGGCGACGACATCACGTCCGTCCAGTACCAGAACGCCAACAACTCCGTCCGCGTGAACGACGAGTTCATGACGGCCGTCGAGAACGGCACCGAGTTCGGCCTGCGCGCCCGCATGACCGGCGAGGTCATCGAGAAGGTCGACGCCAAGGCGCTCTTCCGTAAGCTGGCCGAGGCCGCGTGGGCCTGCGCCGACCCGGGCATCCAGTACGACGGTGTGATCAACAACTGGCACACCTGCCCCGAGTCCGGCCGCATCACCGCCTCGAACCCGTGCAGCGAGTACATGCACCTGGACAACACGTCCTGCAACCTCGCCTCGCTCAACCTGATGAAGTTCCTCAACGACGACGGCAAGGGCGACCAGTCCTTCGACGCCGAGCGCTTCGCCAAGGTCGTCGAGCTCGTCATCACCGCCATGGACATCTCCATCTGCTTCGCGGACTTCCCGACGCGGAAGATCGGCGAGAACACCCGCGCCTTCCGCCAGCTGGGCATCGGCTACGCCAACCTCGGCGCCCTGCTGATGGCCACCGGTCACGCGTACGACTCGGACGGCGGCCGCACCCTCGCCGCGTCGATCACCTCGCTGATGACCGGTACCGCCTACAAGCGCTCCGCCGAGCTGGCCGCGATCGTCGGCCCGTACGACGGCTACGCCCGCAACGCCGACGCCCACAAGCGCGTCATGAAGCAGCACGCGGACGCCAACGCCGTCGCGCCGCGCACCCAGGACCTGGACAACACCATCTGGGCCGCGGCCACCGAGGCATGGCAGGACGTCCTGCGCCTCGGCGAGAAGAACGGCTTCCGCAACTCGCAGGCGTCCGTGCTCGCCCCGACCGGCACCATTGGTCTGGCGATGTCCTGCGACACCACCGGTGTCGAGCCGGACCTGGCCCTGGTCAAGTTCAAGAAGCTCGTCGGCGGCGGCTCGATGCAGATCGTCAACGGCACCGTCCCGCAGGCCCTGCGTCGCCTGGGCTACCAGGAGGAGCAGATCGAGGCGATCGTCTCCCACATCGCCGAGCACGGTGTCGTGGTCGACGCCCCGGGTCTCAAGACCGAGCACTACGAGGTCTTCGACTGCGCCATGGGCGAGCGTTCGATCTCCGCCATGGGCCACGTGCGCATGATGGCCGCGATCCAGCCCTGGATCTCCGGCGCGATCTCGAAGACGGTCAACATGCCGGAGACGGCGACCGTCGAGGAGATCGAGGAGATCTACTTCGAGGCGTGGAAGATGGGCGTCAAGGCGCTCGCGATCTACCGCGACAACTGCAAGGTCGGCCAGCCCCTCTCCGCGAAGAAGAAGGAAGAGGAGAAGGAGGAGGTCACCGCCAAGGCGGAGGAGACCATCCGCACCGCGGTCGAGAAGGTCATCGAGTACCGCCCCGTCCGCAAGCGCCTCCCCAAGGGCCGCCCGGGCATCACCACCTCCTTCACGGTGGGCGGCGCCGAGGGCTACATGACCGCGAACTCCTACCCGGACGACGGCCTCGGCGAGGTCTTCCTGAAGATGTCGAAGCAGGGCTCGACCCTCGCCGGCATGATGGACGCCTTCTCGATCGCCGTCTCGGTGGGCCTGCAGTACGGCGTGCCGCTGGAGACCTACGTCTCCAAGTTCACGAACATGCGCTTCGAGCCGGCCGGTATGACGGACGACCCGGACGTGCGGATGGCGCAGTCGATCGTCGACTACATCTTCCGCCGTCTGGCCCTCGACTTCCTGCCCTTCGAGACCCGCTCGGCCCTCGGCATCCACACCGCCGACGAGCGCCAGCGTCACCTGGAGACCGGCTCGTACGAGCCGCTGGAGGAGGAGCTGGACACCGAGTCGCTGGCCCAGTCGGCCCCGCTCGCCGCGGTGCCGTCCGCGCCGAAGGCCGTTGTCCCGGCCGTGATCCCGTCCACCGACCGCAAGGCGGCGCACAGCAGCGCCGAACTGGTCGAGATGCAGCTCGGTGTCTCCGCGGACGCCCCGCTGTGCTTCTCCTGCGGTACGAAGATGCAGCGCGCGGGCTCCTGCTACATCTGCGAGGGCTGCGGCTCGACCAGCGGCTGCAGCTGACTCCGGGTGTGGGTCTAGCCCGCACGGACAGCTGAACCACAGATACGACGAAGGGCACCGGCCGAGACGGCCGGTGCCCTTCGTCGTGCGCGCGGTGGCCCGTCGGCGGCGGGGCGGAAAGCGGGTTGGTGTGCGGGGGCGGCTTGGTGATCATTGCGGGAGTACGGGCGGTGCCGGACGGCGCCGTGGGAGCAGGGGAGACGGGGGAGCCATGTGGAGCGGTGACGAGCTGGATCTGGACGCGTATCTGGCGCGGATCGGATTCGAGAGGAATTACGGAGTGGGCGGGGAACTCCGGCCGGACCTCTCCACGTTGTACGCAGTGCACCGGGCCCACACCGGTGCGATCGCCTTCGAGAGTCTGGACGTCCTGCTCGGCCGCCCCGTCGCGTTGGACATCCGGTCGATCGAGGAGAAGCTCGTGCACGGCCGCCGCGGTGGCTACTGCTACGAGCAGAACTCGCTGCTGGCCGCCGCCCTGGAGCGGATCGGCTTCGAGGTGTCCGGGCGCGGTGCCCGCAACCGCACTCGCGGTGACGCCCTGCTGGCCGTGACGCATGCCGTCCTCGTCGTCACGGTCGACGGTGAACCCTGGCTGTGCGACGCGGGATTCGGCCACCAGGGTCCCCGCGAGCCCGTCCCGCTGGGGAGCCCGGGCACCGAGGTGCAGCAGGGGAAGTGGACGTACCGCATCCGGGAGGAGGCGGACGGCGTCCTCGTGCTCTGCCTGCTGCGCGGGGGAGTCTGGCGGGACCTGTACGCCTTCTCCCCGCAGCACTACCACCCCGTCGACTACGTCGTGCTCAACCACTACAGCTCCAGCCACCCCCTGTCCTCCTTTGTCGGGCGGGTCATCGTCCAGCGCCCGGGCGACGACATCCGCCGGGCGCTGGTGGGACGGGAGCTCAGCCTGCTGCACCCGGACGGCCGGGCGGAGCAGCGGTCCGTCGCGCCCGGCGAGCTGCTTGATGTGCTCGGCCAGGAGTTCGGTCTTCGGCTGCCCGAGCGGGACGCGGCGGAACTGGTGGGGATCTACCTCGCCGAGGACTGACCGGGGCCGCGCCCGGCCCGTACGATGGCGCCGTGCTGGTCAAGTGGATTCGCTGCACGGTGACGGACCGACGCGGGTTCGAGCGCGGGCAGCGAAAATGGGCGGGGCTGCCCGGCGAGCCGGGATTCAGGGGGCAGGGTGGCGGTTGGAGCCGGGGCCGGCAGGGGGTCGCGCATGTCTTCGCGTTCTGGGAGAGCCGGTCCTTCTATGACTCCTTCATGGCGCGCTCCCACGACCGGCTGGCCGCCGCCCAGAACGGCACCTACACCGATCTCCGGGTGACCCTCTTCGACCACCGCTTCGACGTGAAGACCGGCTTCGAGCCGCGCTTCACCGATGCCGACGTCGTACGGGTCGCACACACCCGGGTCCGGGAGGGCCGGGTCGACCACTTCGCCCTCATGCAGGAGAAGGTGTGGAATCCGGCCATGGCGGGCTCGCCGGGCATGGTGCGCGGCCTCTTCGGGGAGGCGCCCGGCCGGGAGTTCCTGGTGCTCTCCATGTGGCACGCCGCCGCCGAGCACGGCAAGTACCGCCAAGAGCGCGTCGAGCGGCTCTCCCTGCGCGCCCAGATCCAGGCCGACGTCGAAGCCCTCACCGGGGACGTCGTCGACCTCGAACCCTCCTGGACGGTATGACCGTAGGACCATCGTCGCGGCGACCGGCGTGCCCGGTCGTTCGCCCGGCCGATGGCCGAATAGGGTCGGGGAATGGTTCGACCACGGCGCATCGTCCTTGTCCGGCACGGGGAATCGGAGGGGAACGCCGACGACACGGTGTACGAGCGGGAGCCCGACCACTCCCTGCGCCTCACCCCGACCGGTCGCGAGCAGGCCGCCGCCACCGGCGAGCGCCTGCGCGAGCTCTTCGGCGACGAGACGATCAGCGCCTACGTCTCCCCCTACCGCCGCACCCTGCAGACCTTCCGGGAACTGCGCCTGGACCCGGCCCGCGTCCGGATGCGCGAGGAGCCGCGACTGCGCGAGCAGGACTGGGGGAACTGGCAGGACCGGGACGACGTACGGCTGCAGAAGGTGTACCGGGACGCCTACGGGCACTTCTTCTACCGCTTCGCGCAGGGCGAGTCCGGGGCCGACGTCTACGACCGGGTCGGATCCTTCCTGGAAAGCCTCTACCGCAGCTTCGAGGCCCCCGACCACCCGCAGAACGTCCTCCTGGTGACGCACGGGCTGACCATGCGGCTCTTCTGCATGCGCTGGTTCCACTGGTCGGTGGCCGAATTCGAAGCCCTGTCCAATCCTGGAAACGGGGAATTCCGGATACTCCTGCTGGGCCCGGACGGCCGCTACCGGATGGACCGCCCGTTTGAGCGCTGGACCACACCCGAGCCTTATGACCTGGACGGCTAAAGTGACCCGCGATGACGCCTGACTCCACTCCCGAACGGCGCTACGCGCGCGCCCTGGCCAGCCTCCGCGGGCTGGCGCTGGGGGACGCCCTCGGCTCCCAGTACTTCGTCCCCGTGAACTACCCCCTGCTCAAGCGGCGCGAGCTGCCGGCCGGTGCCGAGACCTGGCAGTGGACCGATGACACCGAGATGGCCTGCTCGGTCGTGGCCGTCCTCGCCGAGCACGGGCGGATCGACCAGGACGCGCTCGCGCGTTCCTTCGCCGACCACCACGACTTCGACCGGGGCTACGGGCCCGCCGTGAACCGGATGCTGCGCCTGGTCCGGGAGGGCGCGGACTGGCGCACGCTCGCCGCCGAGCTGTTCAACGGCCAGGGCTCCTGGGGGAACGGCGCCGCCATGCGGATCGCCCCGCTCGGCGCCTGGTACGCCGACGACCCGGAGCAGGCCACCCACCAGGCGGAGATCTCCTCCTACACCACCCACCAGCACCGCGAGGCCGTCTGCGGGGCGATGGCCGTCGCCGCCGCGGCCGCCCTGGCCTCGAGCCCCGACGGGCCGCCGAAGGCCGATGCCCTGCTGGACGGGGTGATCGCCCTGGTGCCGCGCAGCGCCGTCGGCGCGGGCCTGCGGCGGGCGCGGGACATGCTGGACTACGGCGACGCCACCACCGTCGCCGCCGTGCTCGGCTGCGGCCGCCGGACGAGCGCCCACGACACCGTGCCGTTCGCCCTGTGGTCGGCGGCGCGTGCGCTGGACGACTACGAGCGGGCGTTCTGGACCACCGCGCAGGTGGGCGGGGACGTCGACACCACCTGCGCGATCGTCGGCGGAGTGCTGGGCGCGCGCGGGGACGCCGCGCTCCCGGCCGCGTGGCTGGCCCGCACCGAAGCGCTGCCCTCCTGGCTGCCGGCACAGCCCGCCTAGAACCCCTTTCCGCACATCGGCCGGTCCTTCGCGAGGACCGGCCGATGTCGTATGTCCGCTTCCGGACAGGGGCCGTTCGTACCGTCCGCGATTGTCACGGTCCTGACACAGCGCGCTTTTGATCCTGTTCAAAACCGCTTGTGACCTGCCTACCCTGTCCGCACCGCCGCCCCACCCTGATCCCCGGGGCGGCCGACAGGGGGAGGGACATCCGATGCCGGACGGCACAGGCAACACGCGCGACACAGGCAACACGGGCGACACAGGCAATACAGGCGGCGCAACCGCAACCGGCGACACCGGCAGAGCCGAACAGCCCCGGCCCGAGGCCGCCGGCAACGCGGCCGCCCCGGCCGGGCCTTCACCCACGCCGCCACCGCGCCCCGGAGCGCACTCCGGCGCGCCCACCGGCCCCTGGCAGCTCCGCCCGCCGGAGCCGAAGCGCCCCTCATGGCCCGCCCTCGTACGCCCCGCCGAGCCCGCCCCGATCGGCACCGCGACCCTCGTGGCCGTCCTCGCCACCGGCCTCGCCGCGGCGCTGCTCCTCGCCGACGGGATGGGGCCCGGCCTGCCGCTGGCCGTCGTACCCGCCGTCGTCGCCGCGTACGCCGCCGCCCGCGCGGCCGGACGCCGCCCCCGCCCCTGGACCCTGGCCTGGGCGGTCGGCTGCCTCGCCCTCCTCGTGATCCCCGCCCTGCGCGATGCCGCCTGGCCCGTCACGCTGGCGATCCTGGCCGCGCTCCTGCTCGGTGCGCTGGCCCTGCACGGCAGCCGTACCTGGCCCGGCGTCCTGCTCAGCCCGCTCGGCTTCCTCGACTCCGCCATGTCCGGCATCGCCTGGCTCAGCGCGGGCCTGCGCGCGCGGGGCGGCATCGGCAGGGACCGCTGGGTTCCGGTCGCCAAGGCGGCCGGTGTGGCGCTCGTGCTGCTGGTGCTGTTCGGCGCGCTCTTCGCCTCCGCCGACGCCGCCTTCGCGGATCTGCTGGGCGGTCTGATGCCCGATGTGTCGGTGGCCGACGGCCCCTTCCGCTTCCTGCTCTTCTTCCTCGGCGCCCTCATCGCGGTCGCCGCCGCCCGTACCGCAGCCGGCCCGCTTCGCTGGGACCGCATCACGGTGACCCCGGGCACACCGCGCTCCCGCGTCGAATGGGCGCTTCCGCTCGTCGTGCTCAACCTGCTGTTCGCCGGCTTCAACGCCGTCCAGCTGGCCGTCCTGTTCGGCGGCTACGACAAGGTCCTGCGCAGCACCGGCCTCAGCTACGCCGAGTACGCCCGCCAGGGCTTCTGGCAGCTCCTCTGGGCCACCCTCCTCACGCTCGCCGTGATCGCCCTCGCCCTGCGCTGGGCCCCGCGCGGCGGAGCGGGCGACCGCCGGCTCGTCCGCGGCGTCCTGGGAGTGCTCTGCGTGATGACGCTCGTGGTCGTCGCGGCCGCGCTGCGCCGCATGGACCTGTACGTGGAGGCGTACGGGCTGACCCGGCTGCGCGTGTCGGTGGCCGCGATGGAGCTCTGGCTCGGGCTGGTCATCGTACTGATCATGGCGGCCGGGCTGTTCGGCGCGCGGTGGCTGCCGCGCGCGGTCGCGGGCAGTGCGGCCGCCGCCGTCCTGGTCTTCGGACTGATGTCCCCGGACGGGATGGTCGCCGAGCGGAACGTGGCCCGCTTTGAAGCCGACGCGAAGATCGACCTGGCGTACTTCCAGTCCCTGTCCGCGGACGCCGTCCCCGCCCTGGACCGGCTGCCCGAGCCGCAGCGCTCCTGCGCCCTGCGCGGGATCAGCGAGGGGATGGCGAGGGCGGGCGAGGTGCCCTGGTACGCGATGAGCCTGGGCGAACACCGCGCCCGCCAGATCCTGCGGGAGCGCCCGGTGACCGTGTCGTACGAGGTCTGCTCGCGCCTGGGTGCTTTCAGCGGCCGGAGCGAGTACTAGCGACAGCGCGTACGGAGGCCGGGGCGCGCGGGGGGGGGCCCCCGCCCCCCCCCCCCCCCCCCCCGCGCCCGCGGGGCCCCCCGCGCGGGCGGCCCCCAGCACCCCAGCCC
>NZ_JBEYVX010000026.1:0-81632 GCF_040644195.1 Streptomyces sp. NPDC047014
TCGGAGTCGCGCCAGCGGCGCAGCAGGAGGCGGTCGGTACGCAGTTCGGTCATGCTCCCCACCCAACGGCGCCGCGGGGCCGCACGACGCGGCCGTCCGCCGGTTCCCCTCATCTCGACCGGAGCACCTCGACGATGCGCATACGAATCGCTCTCTCGGCCGCCGTGACCGCCCTCGGCCTCCTGTTCCTGCTTCCCTCCGTGGCCCATGCCCACGGCGACGCCCTGAAGGTGGTGGTGACCGGGCAGCGGGCGGGCCATGTCACCGCCGAGATCACCTGGGAGAACGACGGGGACGCCGTCGACGAGGCGGTCTCCGCCACCGTGAACGCGGTGAGCGGTGACGGCACCCGCACCATGGGCCCGTGGATCCTGGTCCGCGACCCGGCCGCGGCTCCCGCCGGCTGGACCACGGCCGAGGTGCTGCCGCCGGGCTCGTGGAAAGTCAGCGTCGACGTCGGCTTCCCCGAGCTGGGACATGGCGAACTGGAGGTCGGCGTCCCCGTGGTGGACCCGGCCCCGGGCACCGCGGGAGGCACCGGAACCGCCGGTACCGGAACGGGCGGCACCGCGACGGCGGGCCCCGGAACCCCCGCGCCCTCCGTCCCGGCCCCCGCTCCCAGCACCGCCTCGGGCGCGCAGTCGGCCTCCGCCCCTTCTACGGCGACCCCGCCCTCCCCCGCGCCGACGGCCTCGGGCAGCTCCCAGGGTGCCGCCGTCTGGTGGACCACGGCGGGCGTGGCCGTGACCGCCCTCGCCGGAGCGGGCGTCGGCCTGCTCCTGCGCCGCCGACGGCTCCGCCGCCGCCTGGGCTGAACCGCCGGGCGTACGGACCCGGGCGCGCCCGGCAAGGCCCGACAAGGCCCGGAACGAGACGGCCTCAGGCCGTGGCCCCGCCGGCCACGGCCTCCCCGGCGCCCGCCACCGCCGCCACCAGCCGGTCGAGGCCCCGCGGGTTCATCCCGAGGAACAGGTTCGGCTCGATGAGCTCCAGTTCCATCACCACCGGCTCCCGCCCCTCGTCCAGCGCCAGATCCACCCGCGCGAACAGCGGCCCCTCCGGACCGGGTACGGCGGCCACTGCGGCCCGCGCCACGGCGAGCTCCGCCTCGGAGGGCCGGTACGGGGCGGCCCCCGGGTGCGCCACCCGGGCGTTGTCCACCACCCCGGCCTCGGTCAGCAGGGGCCCCTTGCGGATGGCGTGGCTGAACGTTCCGCCGAGGAAGACGAGCGCCCGCTCCCCCTCCGCCACGAGCCGCAGGTACGGCTGGACCATGGCGGTACGGCCCTGCTCCCGCAGCATGCGGACATGGCGTGCGGCATCGGCGAGCTGGCCGGGCTCGTAGCGTGCGGTGTCCCGCGCCCCCGCCGACACGGACGGCTTGACCACCACCGGCCGCCCCGCCCCGAGGTCCTCCTCCGCCCACGGCCCGCCCGGCTCCACGAACCGCGTCGGCACCACCGGCACCCCGCGCGCGGCCAGGTCCAGCAGATAGCGCTTGTCGCTGTTCCAGCGCACCACCGGTGCCGGATTGCACAGCCGCGTGACCCGGGCGGTGGCATCGGCCCAGGCCAGGAACTCCTCCAGGCGTCCGGCGTAGTCCCAGGTCGAGCGGATGAGCGCCAGGTCGAAGCGGTCCCAGCGCACGTGCTCCGCGTCCCAGTGCACCGCCTCGGCCGCCAGCCCCGCATCGCGCAGACCCGCCACGATCAGCGGAAGGTCCGCGTCCTGGGCCGCACCGGGCCCGCTCGTCACGACCGCGACCCGCGCGGCGCCCGCGCCGTTCCCGCCAGCACCCATGGTGACTCTCCCCGTCCTCGTCCCGGCCGCCCCCTGCGACTCAGCCGTCACTCTCGCACACCCGCCGTACGGGAACCCGGGCCGCCGCCCGTGCGTCCTGACGCGTGACAGCGGGGCGGCGGACGCCGTACGAGCGGGGCGGGGACAAGCAGTGAGAACGAACGGCGGCGCCCGGGGAAGCTCGCGCCGGCCCCGCGGCCGGTGGCTCGCCGCGGCGGCCGTGGCCGCCGCCGGTCCGCTCGCCCTCCACCGGGCCGTACCGAACCGGATCGGCGGCCTCGGCAGTCTGCTGGAGGCGTTCCTGCCCTGGCTCGGCCTGGTGGTGCCGGTCCTGCTCGTGGCGGCGCTGCTGCGCCGGTCGGCCCTCGCCCTGGTGGCCCTGCTGCTGCCCGCCGCCGTCTGGGCGGCCCTCTTCGGCCCGCTGCTGCTGCCGGCGGAGCACCGGCCGGACGACCTCCTCGTCGTCCAGCACAACGTCGCCGACGACAACCCGGATCCCACCGGCACCGCGACCGCCCTCGCCCGCGCCGAGCCGGACCTCATCGCCCTGGAGGAGCTGACGCCCGCCGCGCTCCCCGCCTACACCGCCGCCCTGTCCGCCGCGTACCCCCACCACGCGGTGCACGGCACGGTCGGGCTCTGGTCGAAGCGCCCGCTGGCGGGGGTCCGCGCGCTGGACATCCGGCCGTCCGGCTTCGGCCCGGACTGGAACCGCGGTCTGCGGGCCGTCGTCGGCACCGGGCGGGGTGAGATCGCCGTGTACGTCGCCCACCTCCCCTCCGTCCGCCTCCGCGCGGGCGGCTTCGCCTCGGGGCCGAGGGACGAGAGCGCCCGGCTGCTCGGCGCGGCCCTCGCCGCCGAGGAGGTGGACCGGGTCCTCCTGCTGGGCGACCTGAACAGCACGGTGGACGACCGGGGGCTCGCCCCGGTCACCGCCCGGCTGGAGGCCCCGCGCCGGGGCATGGCCCTCAGCTGGCCGGCGGCCTTCCCGGTGGCCCGTATCGACCAGGTCCTGGGGCGTTCGCTGACCGTGGCCGGGATCCGGACGCTGCCCGCCACGACGGCCGACCACCTGCCGGTGGCCGCCCGGATCCGGCTGTGACCCGGGGCTCCCGTGCAGCGCCGGCGGTTCAGCGCCCCGGGGCCGAGGGCTCCGCCAGAAGCTCGGGCCCGTTGTTGCGGACGTTGTTGACCGCCGTGGAGACGGCCCGGACGTCCAGCCGCCCGCCCGCCGGGGCGGCGAGCAGGGCCCGCAGTTCCTCCGGGTCCTCGTGGGAGGGGTCCAGCCATGCCTCGTAGTCGGCCGGGGCGAGCGCGAGGGGCATCCGCGGGTGGACCCGGCCGGCCGAGTCGGTGGCCTCGGTGGTGATGATGGTGCAGGTCGCCCACCAGGCCGTCGGCGCGTCGTCGTCGGCGACGGCCGGGTCGCGCCAGAACTCGTAGAGCCCGGCCATGGCCATCACCTCCTCGCCCTCGGGGCGGATGAAGTACGGCTGCTTGTACGCCTTGGCCGCGCCGGAGGCGGGCACGGACTGCCATTCGTAGAACCCGTCCGCGGGCAGCAGGCAGCGGCGCTTGGCGAAGGCGCGGCGGAAGGCGGGCTTCTCGTGGACGGTCTCCACGCGGGCGTTGATCATCCTGGCGCCGTCGGCGAGGCTCTTCGACCACGAGGGCACCAGCCCCCAGCGCAGCGGCCGCAGCCGGCGCTCCAGCAGGCCGCTCTCCCGGTCGGCGCGCTCCAGGACGGCCCACACGGTGTCGGTGGGGGCGACGTTCCAGCTGGGCTCCGGCGCCTCTCCCACGTCCGGGGGCGCGGTCTGGAAGAGGCCGGAGAGGTCTTCGGGGCTACGGGTGGAGACGTATCGGCCGCACATGCCCTCCACCCTGCCACCGGAAGCCCTCGTACGGCGGGCACACCGGGAAAACCGCCCGCGCGCGGCGGCCCGTTCAGCGGCGGTGGATGCGGTCCACGCCGTACCAGCGCGACACGCACGCGGCGACCCAGTCCCGGTCGTAGTCCCGGGTGTAGAAGGGCTCGGCGAGGCTGCCGATGGGGAGCGGCCGGTAGCCCACGTCGGTGGCGCCGCGGGCGGTCTCCGCGCGGATCCGGGCGTTCTGCGCGTCCCAGGCGGCCGCGCGGGTGACGGTGGCGGTGGTCAGGTCGCGGACGGCGGGGACGAGTACGGCCACGGAGGCCAGGGTCAGGCAGCCGGTGGCCACCGCCGCCCCGGTGAGCAGGGCGCGCCCGGGGTGCGGGCGGGCCGCCGCGTACCGGCCGAGCCAGACGCCGAGCAGCATCCCGTAGCCGCAGAGGGCCAGTTCCATGAGGACGAGGTGGCTGGTCCAGGTGCGGGCGTACGTCCAGCCGGTGGGGCCGTAGCCGCTGCGCAGGCCCACCATCACGGCGAAGGAGCCGAGGAGCAGCACGGGCACCGGGAGCAGCAGCAGGGCGGCCAGCGCGGGGCGCGGTACGGTCCGCCCGCGCGCGGGCTTCCGTACGGCGTGGCCGTAGCGGGCGCGGCCGAGGGCCAGGCCGAGGAGGACGCCGACGGCGGCGGCTCCCAGGTAGGCCCACTGGCCCGTGACGGTGTCCCACATCCGCAGCCAGTCCTGGAAGGTGGCCTCCAGTTCGGCGGCGGAGAGCGGGGAGGCCGTCTCGGGCTGCTGGGCGCGCCGCCAGCGGGCGCCCGGGGAGGTGTAGAGCACGATCAGGCCGGTGAGCAGTCCGGCGCAGTAGAGCAGGCACCAGGTGAAGGGGCGGCGGTCGCGGGCCAGTCCGATGCGGGGCAGGGCGAGCAGCCCGGCCCCGGCGGCGAGCAGTCCGCTGACCAGCGCGAAGGGCTCGCTGAGGGTGCCGAGGGCGAAGCCGGTGAGGAGGGCGGCGGCGAAGCCGGCGGTACGGGCGGGCGCGCGGGGCTGCCGTACGGTCCAGACGCCTGCGAGGAGCGCCCATACGCCGATGACGGCGGGGACGGTGTGGGAGATGGTGGCGGGGGCCCACAGCAGGACCTGGTAGGTGCGGGTCCCGCCGAAGTACAGGAGGGCCTGGAGGACGAGGGCGGCCGCGGTGAGGAGCAGCAGCAGGGGGCGGCCGCCGAGGAGCCGGACGCACTCCCGGCCGAGCAGGACCAGGCCGGCGGTGAGGGTGAGGACGAGGGCGGCGGGGAGCAGTTTGACGCCGGTCAGTCCGTCGCCGTAGACGATGCCGCTGAGGAAGGCGTTGGTGACGCGGCCGTTCTGGGTGGTGTAGAAGTCGGCGGTGATGCCGAGGACGCCGAGGTCGCGCGCCTTGAATCCGGCGCACCAGTCGTCGGAGGTGGGGCGGAGGTAGAGCCCGAGGAAGCAGCCGACGGCCAGCAGGCCCCCGGCGGCGGCGACGAGCGCGGCGCCGAGGCCGGGCAGGAGGCCGCGCGGCACCGGGGGGCGGCGGGCGGCGCGGCCGGTCGTGGTGGCAGGGGTACGGACGTCCTCGCCCTCGATCGCGGCCGTGCTCATCCACCACCTCTTCGCAGCGGGGCCCGGCGCGCCGGGCGGCCGGGGCGCCCGCCGGTCCCGGGGGCGGGGCGCGCGCGTTCCCATGATGAGCACGGGCGTGCGCCCCCGGCATCCGGAGCCCGTCGCGCGGGGGACGCCCCCGGCGGGCATCCGCTCACCCGGGCGGCGGGTGTTCCGTGGCGGCCCCCGGGGGGCTCTCCGAGGATGGGGGCTCCGGGTCCGCGCCTGCGGCGGCCCCACGGAGGGAGTGCCGATGCCCCGTGCCCTGCTGGTCCGGTGGGCGTTCGTGACGGCGGCCCTGGCGGGGGTCGCCGTGCCGCTGTGCGCGGGCGGCGCGTATCCGCCGCAGCGCTCGGCGCGGCCCGCCGGTCCGCCGGTGATCCCGGTGGTGCCGGAGCGGGGTGCGGTGGCCGGGGTCCCGGCGCCGGTGTCGATGCTGGCCGCACCCACCGTGGGGCTGCTCGCGAACGCGGTCTCGGCGGAGGGGGTTGCGGCGTCCACCGCCGCGGGCGCCCGGTACGTGGAGGGCGGCCATGTCCTGCGGCTGCCCGACGGGCGGTGGAAGTACCTGCCCGACGGCGGCACGGTCTCGGTGGTGGTCCCGGCCGGGGATCCGGCGGCGCTGCGGCAGATCGGCCGCAGCCGCGCCTGGCTCGCCGCGGGCCGGGTGCCCGGTGCCACACCGGCGCGGCGGGCGGCCGCCGAGCGCGCGCTGCTGGCGATGCGTGCCCTGCTGCGGCCGAACGGGGCCCTGGCCGCGGGGTGGACGGACGGCTGGAAGTACTCGTGGCCGCGCGACTCCAGCTTCGTCGCGGCCGCGTTCGCGCACACCGGGCACGACGCCGAGGCGTACCGGATCCTGCGCTACAGCGCGGCGACCCAGCGCCGGGACGGCTCCTGGGAGGCGCGGACCCTGCTCGACGGCTCGGGCCCGCCGGACGCCCGGCGCCGGCAGCTCGACGCCAACGGCTGGGTGCCCTGGGCGGCCTGGCAGTGGTACCAGAAGGCCCCGCGGGCCGACCGGCGCGCCCGGCTGCTCGCGCTCTATGCGATGCTCGGCCGGGCGGCGGACCACGCGGCGGACTCGCTGCGGGCGGACGGGCTGCCGCCGGCCTCCCCGGACTACTGGGAGCTGGCCACGCCCACCCCCAACATCGGTACGGCCGCTCCCCTGCTCGCCGGTCTCAACGCTGCCGCCGATCTGGCCCGCGAGGCGGGCCGCGCGCAGGACGCGGCGCGCTGGTCCCATGCGGCGGGGCGGCTCTCGGCGGGGATCGCCGCGCGGTTCGCCCCGCTCGGCTACCGGCGTACCGCCGACGGGCGGCACGGCCACGACAGCGCGGTGGCGTTCATGGCCCCGCCGTTCAACCGGGCGCCGGCCGGTCTGCCCCGGGCGCTGGACCTCTCGTACCGGGCCCTGCTGCTGCCCAGCGGCGGCCTGACGCCGGGGAACGACCCGGCGGCGCCGTGGGGCGGGAACGCGTGGACGCCCAGTACGGCCTTCTTCGCGCTCGCGTGGGCCGGTACGGGCAGGCCCGTGCGGGCGGGGCGGGTGCTGGACTGGGTGCTGGCGAAGCGGAACGGGCTGGGCGAGCTGTCGGAGAAGGTGGACCGGGAGGGCCGGGCCTCCTCGATCGCGCCGCTGGCCTGGACGGGCTCGCTCGTGGTGCTCTCGCTGGCGGCGCTCGAAGGGCGCGGGCTGCCGACGCCGCCCGCGCGGTTCTAGGACGGCGGCTCAGACGGGGTCCGTGCCCTGGCCCGGCGGCGGGGTGCTACGGGTGGCTTCCAGGGCGGTGAGGAGCTCGCGGTAGGCGCGCCGTTCGGCGGCCACGGCCCGCCAGAGCGGCGGGTGCCGCGGATCGCGGCGGGCGCGGGCCTCGCGGGCGGCGGCGAGGCGGGTCTCCCGCGCCCGGTGCAGGGCCTCGCGGGCGTCGAGGTAGCGGGGGTCGAGGAGCCGGTGGTGGAGGACCTGCGCGAAGGCCCGGTCGGATATCGCGCGGAGCCGGTCGAGCTCTTGGGCGCAGCCGGCGGGGCGGGTGGTGTCGCAGCCGTCCTCCAGGGCGCGGGAGAGCGCTCCGAGGGTGCGTCCCAGCTCGGGGTAGCCCCGGTCGGGGGCGGTGGCCGGCGCGCATCCGGCGGCGAGGGCGGCCAGCAGGGCGAGCAGGCCCGCGGAACGGGCCGGTCCGGCGCGCGGGCGCCCGTACGGGAGGCGGCACGAGCGGGTGCGTGGCGTCATGGGGCCCCGATCGCCGAGGGTGAGGAGCCGGGCCGCGCCGGGTGGGTGCCCGCCGGGCCTGCCCGTCATCCTCGCCCGGCGCGGCCCCCACTGCCACCGGAGGGGACGGCTTACGGCCTGAGCTCCGCCGAGGCGGCGGTGTCCGCGCCGGCGGCCTGCGCCGCCTCCCTCGGGGCGACGGCCCGGTGCCACGGCAGCGGCGGGCGGCTGCTCACCGGCTCGGATCCGGGCGCGGGGGCCGACAGGACGTGCAGTCCGGCGTCCAGGCCGAGCGCGGCCGCGGTGGCCGTGCCGTCGGGCCCGGCCACGGCGGCCGGTGCGCCCGTGAAGAGCATCCGGGACTCGGCCCAGTCGGGCGCCGCCCCGGCCGTGGCGGCGACGCCGACGGTGCCGCTGCCCGCGCGGCCCGCGAGCAGGGGGCCGGCGACGCCGACGGCGCCGTAGCCGCCCCGGCCGCCCGTCTCGGTGACGGCGGACAGGCGTGGCGCCGGGCCGTCCGCCGTGGCCAGGGCGGTGGCGACGGTACCGGTGCCGGGCTGCCGGAAGTACAGCCGGACGCCGTCGCCCTCCGGGCTCGCGGAGAGCGGTCCGGTGGTGGTGGGCAGGCCGGTCGGGAAGGGGCCGGCGGGCGGGGCGCCGGGGGTGGGCCGGGTCCAGGCCAGGACGGTCGTGGTGGTGGCGGCGTAGATGTGGGTGCGGCCCGCCGCGTCGGTGGCGGTGACCGGGTCGCCCTGGAGGCCCGCGCCGCCGAGGGACTGCCAGGGGCCGAAGGCGGCGCCGGGCGCGGTCTCGGTGCGGGCGCGCAGGGTGCGCCGGGAGTCGCGGACGTAGACGGTCAGGCGGCCTTCGCCGTCCACGGCGACGGCCGGGCCGCTGATCGCCGAGGTGCCGGGGATGTCGGCGGTGTCGGGGGTGCCGAGCGAGCGCCAGGGCCCGAACGGTCCGTCGGGGGCGTCCTGGACGGCGTACACGAGCTCGCGGGCGTACGCCTGGGGTGTGGCGCCGAGGGTGGTGCGGGTGCCGAGGACGGCGACCCTGCCGTCGGGGAGCCGGACGGCCGTGGCCCCGGCGTCCATGCCGGTGCCCGCGAGGAAGCGGGGGCCCTCCCAGGTGCCCTGGGGGCCGCTGCGCGTCCAGTACGCCATCCGGCCGTCGAGTACAGCGAAGGCCCACAGGCGGCCGCCGGTCCCTTCGGTCATCCAGTGGGTGCCCTCGCCGCGGCTGTAGCGGATGGCCTGGCTCCAGCCGGCTCCGGCGGGGCGGGTGGCGGTCTTGCGGTCGCCGCAGCCGGCCGGGCTGCCGCACCAGTCCTTGCGGTCCATCCAGGCGTAGGTCTTGAGGTAGCCCAGCTTCTCCTCGGCCGTCCGCGGGTCGAGGACGGGCGGGAGGGCGCTGTTGGGGTAGCTGACGTAGTTCTGGACGGAGAAGTGGGGCCGCCCGGCCGACTTCGCGTACCGCTCGGCGGCGGCCTGCACGAAGCGGGCGCCGTACATGTGGTCCTGGTGGTCGTGGAAGGCTCCGCCGCCCGCGGCCCGGCCGGGGGTGGGGTCCTGGGTACGTATGGTGGTCGGCCGGTAGCGGGCGAGGATGCCCGCTATGGCGTCCACGGCCTGGTCCTTGGTGTACGAGAACGGGGCGCCGACGGGGGTGGCGGAGGTGAGCTGGGATCCCAGCGCGGGGACCTTGGCGTCCCACAGGCCGCGCAGGCTGTCCGGGTTGTCGCCGGAGATGCTGCGGGCCTCACGCAGCTGCATCCACACCAGGTTGACCTCGGGCCGGGCGAGGAGGACGTCGACCTCGGCGCTGCCGCCGCCCGCGGTGGGTACGGCCTTGCGCTGCCAGGCACTGGCGCGGCTGCCGGTGGCCATCTCGGCGTAGGCGGCGCGGATGCCGTTCTGGCGGGCCTCGGCGTAGGCGGCGCGGTCGGCGGGGCCGGCCGGGTCCTCCAGGTGCGGGCTGTGGGCCTCGTTGCGGCCGTCGGACTCGCCGGAGGTGAGGTAGACGGTGGTGACCTTGACGCCGGTGGATATGGAGCGGCTGACGTCGGGGTTCATGAAGAAGAGGTCGTCGTCGGGGTGGGCGACGATCTGGACGACGGAGCCCTCGGTGACGCTGGGCCGGACGGCGGCCTCGGGGGCGACCCGGGGCTGCGCGCTGCCGGGGCCGGAGGCCCAGGTGGTCACGCCCACGGCGCCGACGGACAGCGCGGCGACCAGGGCCGCGAGGCGGGTGCGGCTGGGCAGGGACATCTACAACGCCTTGAGGATCGGTCCGGTGCGGGGTTCCGCCGAGGAGGTCGGCCGGCTCCCCTCGGCTCCACTGCTTCCGGAGACGACCGGGGCCGATTATGTATCGCCCGTGCGACGCTGACACACCGTCAAGCCGCATATGAGATAAACCGAGTTGATTGCACGATTTGCGCATTTTGTCCCATTCGGAAGCGTCTGACGTGCGACGTCTCGACCGCCGTCCCGCCCCGCCGTGAGCGAGGTCACGCACGCGGCCGGGCCCGGTGTGATCCGGCCCACGGGCCCGCGCTGCGCCCCCGCCGGATCGGAGGGACGATGAGACGGGCAGGGCCGCGTGCGGCCGCGAACCGGGTGGAGGGAGCGAGGACGATGCTGGGAGCCAGCGAGGCGTTCAGCGGCTTCTCGGTCGACTCGATCGAGAACGTGAGGGAGTTCTACGGCTCGACCCTCGGGCTGCGGGTCTCCGAGGAGAGCGGGATGCTCGTCCTGGACCTCCAGGGCGGCACCAGGATCCTGCTGTACCCCAAGGAGGGCGGCCACGCCCCCGCCACCTTCACCGTGCTGAACTTCCCCGTCCCGGACGTGGAGGAGGCCGTGGACGGCCTGAGCGCGCGCGGGGTGGTCTTCGAGCGCTACGAGGGCTTCGGCCAGGACGGGAAGGGCATCGCCCGCGGCGAGGGCGGCCCCCCGATCGCCTGGTTCAAGGACCCGGCGGGCAACGTCCTCTCGGTCCTGGAGACCGGCCCGTAGGGCGGCTACGGAGGCGGCTAGGCTGCGGGAGTCATCACCCGACCGAAGGACTCCCATGGCCCGCCCCTACGCCCCCGGACCAAAGCGGTTCGTCTTCGCCGCCGGTGACGGCAATGAACAGCAGGTTTCCGTGGGCGACGCCCAGGAAGCCTATGTGGCCTTCTCCGCGTTCTTCCGGGACCGGGGCGCCCAGGGCGCCGGCACGTACACCATCACTGACGAGGCGACGGGGCAGAGTCTGGTCCTCATACCGGGTCAGGGTGTGATCACCCGTACCGAGGGGGCGGACCGTCCCCGGTCGGAACACCTCCGGATCGACCGGCCCAACCGCTACCTTCTGAGCGCGATGCTGTTCTTCGAGAACGGCTGTGCCGGCCTCGACCACTTCGGCCAGTGGTTCTCCGACCCCGCCGATCTCGACGCGCCACCGGAGACCCGCGGCGCGGCCCGCGCCGCCGCGTTCACGACGGAAGCGGCGGCGCTCGGAGAGGTCGCCCGGATCTGGGCGGATTCGGGCTTCGTGGACCCGAGCGACGCGTTCCACGTCTTCTTCGACTCGCACGGCGCCGACGAGGACCGGGCCGACCGCGCGGAACTGCTCGCGCTCATCGCGTTCCTCGGCCTCGAACAGGTCGCCGCCCCGGCCGGGGCTGCCGGCGGCGAGGTCTGGGTGCGTACCGAGGCACGCCTTGCGGACGCATGCGCGCGGTGGGCGTGACGAGGCCCTGAGCTCATGAGGGACATCGTGTTCACCCGCGGCAGCGGCTGGATCCCGGTCGTGATCCGCGAGAACGACGGGCTGAGACTGATGCTCGGCGCCGGGGCCGACGCCAACCACGAACCGCGCACGTTCACCTTCCCGGTCGAGGAGGCCCACCTCGCGGTGATCCGGGAGGACCTGGCCCGGCATCTGCTGCTGTGGAGTGCGGTCCTTCCGCTGTGCGAAGCCGCCGGAACGCGTGGCCCGCTCGACGAGGACGCCGCCGTCGCACTCCTGGACCCGGTTCTCCTCTCCCCGCCCGCCGACGTCGACGCTCTCTTCCGCCGCATCCGGTGGGACAGGAACCGGCTCGTCGCCCACGGGGCCGACCTCGCGCTGCTCGGGCGCGGACAGGTCTGCGCGGCGATGCGGTCCGCGACCGGCACGCCGAATGAGAAGCGTGCCCAGGAGCATCACGCGGACCGGCGTCGCGCCGAGCGCGGAGTGGTCCTCGGCCCGCTCGACGCCGCGATTCTGCGGTACACGGGCCAGTACGCGCACGGCGCGACGATTCCCCGGCGGCTGCCGGACGCCGTCGACGCCGCGCTGCTGCCGCGAGTGATGCGCGTGATCACCACCGCGGAGCAGGCGTGCGCCGGGATGCGCATCGGCCTCGATCCACGACGGGGAAACCGCGCCACGGACAAGCAGGAGTGGGAACGGGTGGCGGCGACGGTCAGCGCGGCCGTCCGCCGCGCGCACCCCGCGCTCGCCGACGACGCGGTCCGCACGGTGAGCTCCCTGATGTGCGCGGAGACCGCGGCCCGCTCCCGGAACACACCCGCTGAGGACGAAGCGAAGCCCGCCGCCCAGCGCGCGGGGAGCGCGGAAAAGACGGCCCTGACGTTCACCGACGACAAGGGCGCCGAGAGGAAATGGCTGCGGAACGGCCCGCGCAGCGCCTCCGCGGAGTTCTGGCAGTTCGTAGGCGACCGCTCCGCCGCGGACAACGAGGTCTTCACCATCGAGGACGAGCAGCGGGGCGAGGGCATCCAGCTCCACTTCTACGCGGACTCCGCCGCCCGGATCACCACGGTCCGCGAGGGCAGGGGCGGCGCGGATCCGGCGTACCGGGTCGAATACGTCCTGGTCGACGGCCTCGCCGCGTACCGGGACCTGGTGACCGCCTTCGCCCTCGGCGGCTGCGCCGCGCTCGACCCGTTCGGCCCCTGGATCCCGGACGCCGCGGCCTTCGAACGCGCCCGCCGGGCACGCCGCAACGCCCGGTAGGGCGCGGCGCGGCCGGTCCCGCCCCGCCCCCGCGAGGGGATTCAGCCCGGCAGCAGGTCGAGGACCGGGGTCAGGGACGCCGGGCGGTGGGTGACCGGGAGGTGGTCCACGAAGTGGACCGGGCAGCCGAGTTCGCGGGCCGCGCCGTCCGCCGTGCGGTCGTCGCCGACCATCAGGACCTCGGCCGGTGGCAGGCCCAGCCGCTCGCAGGCCGCCCGGAACATCCGCGGGTCGGGCTTCTGCGTGCCCAGCTCGAAGGAGAGCACATAGGTGTCCACCAGCTCGTCCAGCCCGTGCGCCCGGAAGATCGGCCGCAGGTCCCAGCCGACGTTGCTGACCACGGCCACCGGCACACCGCGGCGCCGCAGCTCGCCCAGCGTCTCCACGGCGTCCGGGTACGGGCGCCAGGCGGCGGGGCTCATGTGCCGCTCGTACAGCGGCCCCACCAGCTCCGGATCCGGCAGGCCCGCCGCCTCGGTCAGCCCTCCGTAGGCCGCGCGGTGCAGGGCGGCGCTCACGTCCCGCTCGTCCCACGCGGCCCGGAGGTGGTCGGGCACGTGCTGCGGCGCCGGGCCGCCCGGCAGCGCGCCGTACTCCGTCAGCCGCCGTACGGCCCCCTCGAACTCCGCGTCGGACAGCCGCGCCCCGGTCTCCTCCAGGGTGGCCCGCAGCCACTCCTCGACGGACTCGATGCGCAGCAGCGTGCCGGAGAAGTCGAACATCACTCCCTTGATCATGAGCTGATCGTACGGGCCGCCGCTCAGGTGGTCGGGTGCAGCCTGCTGGGCGTGTGCGGGGCCGCCGCCGGGGCCGTGTCGGTGTCCGCCAGGGCGCTGCCCGCCAGCCAGGACCGCCAGTCGACGTTCCAGTCCCCGAAGCCGTTGTCGAAGGGCGCCATCGGCTCGCCGCCGCTGTTGACCACCTCGACGATGTCCCCCTCGCGGACGGTGTCGAAGAACCAGGCGGCGTTCTCGGTGCTCATGCCCGTGCAGCCGTGGCTGACGTTCTCCTCGCCCTGCGCCTCCACCGACCAGGGCGCGGCGTGGATGTACTCGCCGCTCCAGGTCACGCGCGTCGCGTAGGAGACCGGCAGGTCGTAGAACTCCTTGGTGCCGCGGGCGATGCCGACGCTGTCCCCGCGCATGCGCACCTTCTGCTCCTTGCGCAGCACCACCTTGATGCCGCTGCGGGTGCGGAAGCCGGCCTTTCCGGTGGTGACCGGGATGGTCCGGATCACGCGGCCGTTGCGGCGTACGGTCATCCGGTGCGTGGCGGAGTCGGTGACGGCCTCGATCCGGTCCCCGATGGTGAAGCGCAGGTCCTCGGAGGGGCCGCCGTGGTGCTCGCCGACCTCGACCCCGTCCAGCCCGCTGCGGACGCGGACCTCCGTGTGCGCGGGCCAGTAGGTGCGCGGCCGGAAGTGCAGGGTCGCGGGGTCCACCCAGTGCCAGGCCCCTTCGACGTGCGGCTCCGAGGTCACCTCCAGCGCCTGCTCCACCCGGGCCCGGGCGAGCGGGTCGGCGGCGGGCACCGGCCGGCTGAGGGCGGCGGTCACGATCTCGCCCGCGCCGTACGTGCCGGGGCCCGGCCCGAACTCGGCGGTGAGCCGGCCCCCGTCCGCGGGCGGGCTGGTACGGAAGGCCATGGCCACGCCGACGGGGGTGCCGGCCGCGTCCTGGGCGCCGACCCGCACCGTGTACGTCTCCCCCGCGCGCAGCGATTCGCGGTTCGCCCACCGGTCCCCGTGCGGGCCGAGCACCCCGGCGAGGTGGCGGCCGCGGCTGTCCCGGACGGTGACGTCGGTGATCCGGCCGGGCTGCGCCAGGCCGATCTCCAGCGGCCCGCCGGCGTCGGTGGGCCGTCCCTCCGGGCGTACGGGGTGCGTCCCCCGGCCGGGCGAGGGCTCCGGCAGGACGGCTCCGGCGCCGCGCGCGGTGGCCCGTACGCGCTGCTCCTGCCAGCCGCTGCACAGTCCGGGCCGGAACACCCGTGCCGCGCAGGGCCCGGCGCCGGAGGCCGGTCCCTCGTCCAGCACCCGGCCCACCAGCAGGGTGACCGACGTCTCCCGCCCCGGGCCGGAGGAGGTCCCGTCGGCGGTGGCCCCGTCGGGGGT
Organism: Streptomyces sp. NPDC047014; assembly: GCF_040644195.1. Classification (NCBI taxonomy): domain Bacteria; kingdom Bacillati; phylum Actinomycetota; class Actinomycetes; order Kitasatosporales; family Streptomycetaceae; genus Streptomyces; species Streptomyces sp. NPDC047014. The sequence goes on from NZ_JBEYVX010000026.1 coordinate 14,634, forward strand.
CCGGCCGGGCGCTGCGGCGATGGCGAGCATGGCCCCCGTCACCGCAGCGACGGCGCCCCACGCCTTGGTCGGTCGTGTCCGTCGCATTCGTGGCATAGCCGTATCAAACCGATGGAGGGCCAACCCGATGATCATGCGCTCGGGCGGTGCGGCCGAACGGGCTCCCGAAGAGAACTCGTACGGAGCACAGCGCCCCGGCCGGAGGGGTCGGGGAGAATGGCCCCCATGCCCATACGAGCGGTGCGCCCCGACGAACTGACGGTCCTCCAGGACATCGAGAGGGCCGCCGGGCTCTGCTTCCGGGAGGTCGGCATGGCCGAGATCGCGGAGGACGAGCCGCCGACCGCCGCCGAGCTCGCCGCCCACCTCGACGCCGGACTGGCCTGGGCCGCGGCCGGTGCCGACGACCTCCCGGTGGCCTACCTCATCGCCGAGCGCGTCGAGGACGCCCTGCACGTGGAGCAGGTGTCCGTGCACCCGGACCATGCCCGCCGGGGCATCGGCCGCTCGCTGCTGGAGCACCTGGCCGAGTTCGCCGCGGGCGAGGGGACGGCCGCCCTGACGCTGACCACCTTCGCCGCGGTGCCGTGGAACGCCCCGTACTACGCCCGCTGCGGCTTCCGGGTCCTGGACGAGGGCGCGCTCACCCCCGGGCTGCGGGAGATCCGGGCGCGCGAGGCGGCCCACGGCCTGGACCGGTGGCCGCGGGTGTGCATGCGGCGCGACCTCTGAGCCCGGCCGCCGTGCGCGGCGGCTTCCTTCGCCCAGCGCGAAGCGGGCTCCCGGGCGCGGCCGGGGTGTGCTGAGGTGGCGGTATGGATCTTCTGATACTGGGCGGGACCGCGTGGCTGGGCCGTGAGCTGACCCGGCAGGCGCTGGAGCGCGGGCACGAGGTGACCTGCCTGGCGCGCGGGGAGAGCGGTGAAGTCGCCCCAGGGGCACGGCTGGTGGCGGCGGACCGGGCGGAGGGGGCCGCCTACGCCGGGCTCCTCGGCCGGGACTGGGACGCCGTGGTCGAGGTCTCCTGGCAGCCGGACTTCGTCCGCGACGCGCTCACGGCGCTGGCCGGCCGGGCCCGGCACTGGACGTACGTCTCCTCCATCAGCGCCTACGCGAGCCATGGCACGGTCGGCGCCGACGAATCGGCCCCGCTGCTCGCCCCGCTCGGCGCGGGCCGGGCGGACCGGGAGGAGTACGGGGAGGCCAAGGTGGCCTGCGAGGCGGCCTCGCGGGCGGCCGTGGGCGACCGGCTGGTGATCGCCCGGCCCGGCCTGATCGCCGGTCCCGGTGACGGCAGCGGCCGCTCGGGCTACTGGGTGGCGCGCTCGGCGCGGCCGGTGGAGCAGCCGGTGCTCGTGCCGCGCTCCCCCGGCCTGCCCACGCAGGCGGTCGACGTCCGCGATCTGGCGGGCTGGCTGCTGGACCTGGCCGAGCGGGGCACGACCGGCACCTACGACGCGGTGGGCCCGGTGGTCCCCTTCGAGGCATGGGTGGAGCTCTCCCGGGAGGTGGCCGGGCACACCGGGCCGGTGGCGGAGGCGGAGCCGGGGTGGCTGCTGGACCAGGGCGTCGGGCAGTTCATGGGCCCCGAGTCGATGGCGCTGTGGATGCCGGATCCGGAGTGGGCCGGTTTCTGCGCCCGCGACGGCTCCGCCGCGCACGCGGCCGGGCTGCGGCACCGGCCGCGGGCCGAGATGCTGGCGGACCTGCTGGAGTGGGAGCGGGCGGAGGGCCTGGACCGCCCGCGCCGGGCGGGTCTGAGCACCGCCCGGGAGCGCGAACTGCTCACCGCGCTCGCCGGGCAGGCGTAGGGCCCGCCGTCCGCCTCCGGGTCAGCGCGGGCTGAGGCGGTCCCACAGGAAGGTGTGGACCAGGGCCTTGTTGAAGGCCGTCTGACGGTGGTCCGTGGCCCCCGCGTGGCCGCCGCCGAGGTGTTCGTGGAAGAGCACCGGGTGCCCGGCCTCCCGCAGCCGGGCGGCCATCTTGCGGGCGTGGCCCGGGTGCACGCGGTCGTCGCGGGTGGAGGTCAGCAGGAGCAGCGGCGGATAGGCCGGACCGTCCGAGGCGATGCGGTGGTACGGGGAGATGGCCTCCAGGTGGGGCCGGTCGGCCGGGTCGTCCGGGTCTCCGTACTCGGCGGTCCAGCTGGCCCCGGCGAGCAGCTTGTGGAAGCGGAGCATGTCCAGCAGCGGCACGTGCGCGACGACCGCGCCGAAGAGCTCCGGCTCGCGGGTGAGCATGGCCCCCATCAGCAGGCCGCCGTTGCTGCCGCCCTCGATGCCCAGCTGGGCCGGGGTGGTGATGTCCCGGGCGATGAGGTCCCGGGCGACGGCCGCGAAGTCCTCGTAGGCGCGGACCCGGTGGGCGCCGAGGGCCGCCCGGTGCCAGGCCGGCCCGTACTCGTGCCCGCCCCGGATGCCGGCGACCACGTACGTGCCTCCGCGCGCGAGCCAGGCCCGGCCGGTGAGGGCGCTGTACTGCGGGACCATGGAGACCTCGAAGCCGCCGTACCCGTAGAGCAGGGTGGGGCCGGGGCCGGGCCGGTCCTCGGGGCCGACGACGAAGTACGGGACGCGGGTGCCGTCCGGGGAGGTCGCGAAGTACTGGCGCACACACAGCCCGGCGGTGTCGAAGAGCGCCGGGCTGCGCTTCACGCTCTCGGTGTCCTCCTCGCCGGCCGTGCCCCGGTACAGCGTGGAGGGCTGGAGGAAGCCGGTGACGAGGTGGAAGTACTCGTCCCCGACGTCGGGGTCGGTGGAGGTGACCGAGGCGGTGGACAGCGGCGGTACGCCGGGCAGCGGCGCGCGGCTCCAGCCGTCCGGGCCCGGGGTGAGCAGTTCCAGCGCGGAGGAGACGTCGGCGCGGGTGCCGAGGATGAGGTGGTGGCGGGTCCAGGTGTAGCCGGCGAGCGCGGTGCGCTCGTCCGGGGTGAACAGCACCTCGGCCCGCCGGTCCCCGGCCAGGAAGGCGGGGAGGCCGAAGGCGAGCAGGGCGCCCGCGGGGTGGCCGAGCCACGGCGTGCGGAGGGTGACGGTCAGCCAGTCGCGGAAGACGGAGGCGTTGGCGTCGTCCGGTACGTCGATCTTCACCGGCGGGGCGGCCGGGTCCTCGGGCAGGAGGAAGAGCTCCTGGTTCCAGAAGTCGATCTGCCGGTGCACGAAGTCCCGTTCGAAGCCGGGGGTGTCGTCGTGCCAGCCGGAGGCGGACAGGTCCGAGGCCCGGCCCTCGAAGACGAGCTCCGCCTCGCCGGGCGGGGTGCCGCGCCGCCAGCGGCGCACCTGGAGGGGGTAGCCGGAGGGGGACATCGATCCGGGGCCGAAGTCCGTGCCGAGCCAGACGCTGTCGCGGTCGATCCAGTCGATCCGGGTCTTGGCCTCGGGGACGGTGAAGCCGTCCGGGACGAACTCCAGGGTCTCCAGGTCGAACTCGCGCACCACGCAGGCGTCCGCGCCGTCCCGGGACAGCTGGACCAGGGCGTGCCGGTGCTCGGGGGCCAGCACCCGGCTGCCCGCCCAGGCCCACTTCTCGCCCTCGGCCTCCGCCAGGGCGTCGAGGTCGAGCAGCACCTCCCAGTCGGGGCGGTCGGTGCGGTACTCCTCCAGGGTGGTGCGCCGCCACAGCCCGCGGACGTGCTCGGCGTCCTGCCAGAAGTTGTAGAGGTGGCCGCCGCGGCGGACGGCGTACGGGATCCGGCCGTCGTCGTCCAGTACCTCGCGCATCTCCTGTTCGAGGACCTTGAACCCGGGCGCACCGGTCAGCGCGTCCACGGTCTCGGCGTTGCGCTCCCGGACCCAGGCGAGGGCGGCCTCGCCGGATACGTCTTCCAGCCACAGGTAAGGGTCTTCTTCGCTCATCAGGCGATTGTGCCGGACGGCGGCGGTTCAGTCGCCGGCCGTGAGGCGGGCGCCGAGACGGGCCTCGCGCAGCGCCGAGTGGACCGACCAGGTCACCGAGACCAGGGGGACGGCGACCACGGCGCCGACCACCCCGGCGGCGATGGCGCCCGCGACGACGGAGATCGCGACGACGAGGGGGTGCAGGCGCACGGCCCGGCTCATCACCAGGGGATGCAGCAGGTGACCCTCGATCTGGCCGATGACCACGATCAGCGCGACCACGACGGCCGCGACGACCGGCCCCTTCGCCGCCAGTGCCACCACGGCGGCGATGGCGAGGGCGACCGGGGAGCCGATGAGCGGGATGAAGGCGGCGAAGAACTCCAGCAGGGCCAGCGGCACGGCCAGGGGCACGCCGAGGAGGTAGAGCGCCAGGCCCACCAGGACGGCGTTGGTCGCCGCGACGACGACGATGCCGTGGGTGTAGCCGGTGAAGGTCCGCCAGGCGGCCCGTCCGGCGATGGCCACGCGCTCGCGCGCCGAGGCGGGCAGCTGGGCGCAGAACCAGGCCCACTGCCGGTCCCCGCCGTGCAGGAAGAGCACCGAGCAGAAGACGCCGAGGGCGAGGACGGTGAGGACGTGCACCAGGTGCCCGGCGCCGCTGACCGCCTGGCTGAGCAGGGTGGAGCGGTGGCTGGAGAGGTATTCGGCGGCCTTGGCCTGGACGTCGGACAGGGCGCGCGGACTCAGCCGGAAGGGGGGCCGCTCCAGCCATCGCTCGATGCTGCCGAGGCCCGCGCGGAACTCGCGGACCAGGGTGGTGCTCTCCCCCGCGACGGCCTCGCCGACGAGGGTCAGCACGCCCAGGAGCAGCACCGTACTGCCGAGCAGGCAGCAGGTGACGGCGAGCGGGCGGGGCACGGCGCGCGCGAGACCCCGGGTCGGCGCCCACAGCAGGGCGGTGACGACCAGGCCGAGGAAGACGGCCACGGCGATCTCGTGGAAGCGGCCGAGGACGGCGAAGACCACGTAGACGGCGGTCCCGACGACCAGCAGGCGCCAGGCGTACGACGCGGCCGTGCGCAGGAGTGGTGACACGGGCTGCGGCATGCTCCATGGGTGCCACGGCGGGGCGGGGATGCCACGCGCCGGGCCCCGGATTCGCCCGTCCGGGGCGGGCCGGGCCGCTGCCCCGGCCCGGCCCTGGCTGGCCCCCCGCCTTCGCCCTCGCCTTCGCCCTCGTACGGAAAAACCGTTTGCCGGAGCAAGGCGCGGGCGCCGACGATGGCCTGTCGTGAGCACTTCCCGATGGACCGCCGTTCTGCCCGATCTCGCCCCGTGGCGATCCAGCCGTGATTTCCGGCTGCTGTTCTACCAGGGGACGGTCGCGTACTTCGGCTCCTTCATGGCGATGATCGCGTTGCCGCTGCAGATCAAGCATCTGACGGACTCGCCGCTGGCGGTGGGTGCGATGGGTGCGGTGGAGCTGATTCCGCTGGTGGTCTGCGGGCTGTACGGGGGCGCGCTCGCCGACGCCGTGGACCGCCGCAGGATGATCCTGCTGACCGAGGCGGGGCTCGGGCTGCTGGCCCTGGTCCTGCTGGTGAACGCGCTGCTGCCGGATCCGCTGCTGTGGCCGCTGTACGTGGTGGCCGCAGGGGTGTCGGCGCTGGCCGGGCTCCAGCGGCCCGCGCTGGACTCGCTGATGCAGCGGATCGTGCCGCACGACCAGCTGAGCGCGGCGGCCGCGCTGAACGGACTCCGCTACCAGTTCGGCGCGATCGCCGGCCCCTCGCTGGCGGGCCTGGTCGTCGCCTACGCCGGGGCGTCCTCGGCCTATGCCGTCACCGTGGTGGGCTTCGCCCTCTCCGTCCTGCTGTGCCTGCGGCTCAGCCCGGCGCCGCCGGTGGAGGGCGCGGAGCGGCCGTCCCTGCGGGCCATCGGGGAGGGGGCGCGGTACGCGTGGAGCAGGCCCGTGCTGCTGGGGACGTACGCCGTGGACCTCGCGGCGATGTTCTTCGCCTTCCCGAACACCATCTTCCCCTTCCTCGCGGACGAGCTGGACGCCACCTGGGCGCTGGGCCTGATGTACGCGGCGGGCGCGGTCGGGTCCCTGCTGCTCGGGCTGACCAGCGGCTGGGTGTCGCGGGTGCGCCGGCACGGGCTGCTGGTGGTGTTCGGGGCCACGGCCTGGGGCCTGGCGATCGTGGGTGCCGGTCTGGTGCCGGGGATCTGGCTGGTGCTGGTGTGCCTGGCGGTGGCGGGTGCGGGCGACATGCTGAGCGGGCTGGGCCGCGCCACGATCTGGAACCAGACCATCCCCGAGGAACTGCGGGGCCGGCTGGCGGGCATCGAGGTGCTCTCGTACAGCGTGGGGCCGCAGCTGGGCCAGGTGCGGGCGGGCACGATGGCGGGCTGGACGGGGACCCGGGCCGCCGTCTGGAGCGGCGGTCTGGCCTGTGTGGCCTCGGTGGCGGTGCTGGCCGCGCTGCTGCCGAAGCTGGTGTCCTACGACGCGCACACCGACGAGGACGCGCTGCGCCGGCGGGCCGCGCGGGAGGCGGAGGAGGCGGGGGCTCCCGCGGCGGGGTGAGGCGGGCGCGGCCGGGTGGACCGGGTCCCGGCGGACGGGCCCCGACGGGCTCAGCCCTCCCGTTCGGCGAGGATCCGGTCGGCCGCGTAGTGCGGGCAGTCGACGGCGTGCCAGGTCACCGAGAGGGAGCCGGATCCCGTCCGCAGGGTCCGCACCACACCGTCGTCGGCGGTGGCCTTGCAGAAGGGGCACAGCTCGGTCTTCGGGCGCAGTAGATCGAACATGCCCTGTCCTTCCCGCAGCTTTCTCACACCGGACCAATCCAGAACTATCAAATCCGGCGCCATTCGGCCGCAGTACCCGCAAGTACGGATGGATTTTCGATGCGGCGGCCCGGCCGACGGGCGCCCGAGGGCGGCGTTCGACCGGTCCCGGGGCCACCACCGGACGCGTGAAAGACCGTACCGCACACGGCAGTTGGGCGCGCCGGAGAAACGGTCGGGCCGGGTGCGCCGTCAGCCGGGCGTGGCGCGATACGTCGTACGGGTGGCGCGGTGCCGGTGGGGTGACGGGCGCCGCCCCCTCCCCCGGACCGGCCGCTCATGCCTCACGGCGGGGCAGCAGCAGGGGTGTGAGCAGCATCAGCAGACCGGCGGCGCCGATGGCCGCGCGCGGGCCGGTGAGCCCGGCCAGCAGCCCCCACAGCGCGGTCAGCGCCGCGACGGCGGTCTTGCCCGTGACCGACCACGCCGCGAGGGTGCGCGCGATCCGGTCGGCGGGGAGGTGTTCGAGGCGGTGGGTGGCGAAGACCGGATTGAACACGCCCATGCAGGTGATCAGCGCGAACTCCACGGCGACGACCAGCGCGAGCCCTTCGGCACCGGGCCGGACGAGGACCAGCCCGAGCGGCCAGCAGGCGCGCAGCGTCCCGGCGGTGCGCAGCACCCGGTGCCGTCCGTACCGGGCGACCAGCGGCCGGGCCAGCCGGGCGCCGAGGATGCCGCCGAGGCAGGGCAGGCCGAAGGCGAGGCCGTACTGCCAGGGGGCGAAGCCGAGCTCACCGAGCATGAGGACGGCGAGCAGCGGCGAGGTGGCCATGATCAGGCCGTTGACCAGGACGGTGTTGAAGAACAGCGGGCGCAGGGCCGGGTGGGCCAGGACGTACCGCCAGCCTTCGAGGAGGTCGCCGCGGCGGATGCGCCTTCCGGGCTTTCCGTGCTTTCCGGGTTCTCCGGGCTCTCCGGGCCTGTCGGCGTCGCCGCCGATGGCGCGGAGCCCGGCGGCCGAGAGCAGGTGGCTGACGGCGTCGGCGGCCAGGGTCACGACCGGGCCGAACAGGCCGATCGCCGCCGTGCCGAGGGGCGGCCCGAGCACGGTGGCCGTCCAGGTGGTGGACTCGAAGCGGCCGTTCGCCCGGAGCAGGTCCTCCGCCGGTACGAGCGACTTGAGGTAGGCGCCCGCGGCGGCGTTGAAGGCGATCCCGGCGGCGCTGACGACCACGGAGACCACCACGAGCTGCACGAGCCCGAGCACCCCGAGGGCATAGGCGGCGGGGATGCTGAGCAGCGCCGCGCAGCGCACCAGGTCCATCGCGATCATGACGGGCCGCTTGGGGCGGAACTCCACCCACGGCCCGAGCGGGATCGCCGCCGCGGTGCCCACGGCGAGCCCGGTGGCCGCCAGCAGGGAGACCTGCGCGGGCCCGGCGTCCAGGGCGAGGATGGCGATGAGGGCGAAGGCGTCGAACGCGAACCAGGTGCCGAAAGCGCTGACCCCGTAGGCCGCCCACAGCCAGCCGAACCGGCGGCCCACCGTTCTCCCCCGCTCGTCCTCGTCCTGGATCCCCGCCCCCCGTCCGGCCGGGTCAGGGCAGCGGAACTCCTCGGGCCGCGACCCAGAGCCCGTACCACTCCTCGTGCGTGAGCTCGGGCTCGCGTACGGCCGCGTCGCGGCAGGCGCGGATCCGCTCGGGCCGGGCGCTGCCGATGACCGGCGCGATCCGGGCGGGGTGGCGCATCAGCCACCACAGCAGCACGGTCTCGGGCGTGGTGTCCTTGCTCCGGGCCAGCTCGGCCAGCAGCTCGGCGGTGGCGTGCTCGGCGGGCGTCTCCTGGCGGCCGGTGAAACGTCCCTGCGCGAGGGCGCCCCATGCCTGGAGGCGGATGCCGTGGTCGCGGCAGTGCTCCAGCGTGCCGAAGGGGAAGCCGTTGTGCGTTGCGGCGGGGGTGTTCAGCAGCACCCCGGCCTCGACCCAGTCACGGCTGTGCAGGCTCATCTCCAGCTGGTTGGCGACGAGCGGTACGTCGAGCCGGGCCTGGAGGTGGGCGATCTGCGCGGCGCCCATGTTGGACACGCCGAAGGACCGTACGAGGCCCTGCCGGTGCAGGGAGTGCAGGGCCTCCGCGACGGAGTCGGCGTCGGCCAGCGGGTCGGGGCGGTGCAGGAGGAGGACGTCGAGGACGTCGGTCCGCAGCCGGGTCAGGCTCTCCTCCACCCGGCGGACGATGCTCCCGCCGCGCAGGTCGTACATCCCCGGGCGCTCCGCGTCGCCGAGCCGGATGCCGCACTTGCTCTGGAGGGTGATGCGCTCGCGCAGGCCGGGCGTGCGCGCCAGCACCTCGCCGAAGACGGCCTCGGACTTGCCGTGCCGGTAGATGTCGGCGTGGTCGAAGGCCGTGATCCCGCTGTCGAGGGCCGCCTCGACGGCCGCTTCGGCGGCGTCGATGTCCTCGGGGGCGTAGGGGCCCGGTTCCCAGCTCCCGCCGAGGCCCATGCAGCCGTACAGCAGTCGGTCTTCGTCCGCGCGTGTCGCTTCGTTCGTCACCGGGACACCCTATGCGGTCTCCCGTACCCCCGGTACGGGCCGGGTACGGAGTCCGGCACGGGGCCCGGTTCGCCCTCTGACCGGCGCATACCCAATGATGTCCGCATGCACAGACACGAGGAGACCGGGCGGCGGGCAGCACGCCGCCGGATCGGCCGCGCGGCCACCACGCTCAGCCTCCTGGCGGCGGTGGCGTGCACGTCCTCGCAGACGCCGGCCTCCGTGGCCGGGGCCGGGGCCGGGGCGGGCGGCGGGAAGCCGGACGAGGTCTCCGTCGCGACGTGGAACATGTGCGGGGTGCGGCAGTGGAGCTGCGAGGAGACCGGCAGCCCCAAGGAGAAGTTCCAGCAACTGCGCGAGCTGATGGGCGACTTCGGGGTGCGGGTGCTGCTGCTCCAGGAGGTCTGCTCGGAGGACCTGAAATCCTCGGCCCTGCGGCTGGGCCCGGAGTGGCACTCCCTCTTCGAGCCGTACGAGAACGTGGACGCGGAGGGGCGCCGCAGCGGCGTCGACTGCACCGGCCAGGGCAGCGGCAGCGCCGGCTACGGCCTGCTGGCCGCCTCCCCGCTCACCGACGCCGAGGTGATCCCGACGCAGCAGCCGACGGTGGGACTGCACCGCGGCATCCTGTGCGCCCGTGTGCCGGCGCAGGGGCTGCGGGTGTGCAACGCGCACCTCTCGCTGCGGGAGAGCGACGACGCGCATCCGGAGTGGGACTTCCGGGACGACCAGCTGAGCGCGCTGGTCGCCGCGGCGGCGGCGGACGAGCGGACGGTGTTCGGCGGGGACTTCAACTCCCCGCCGCCGACGGGTGACCGGAACAAGTCCGCCTGGATCTGGCCGCCGGAGGCGTACACGACGTACCGGGAGTGCGACCAGAAGGGCGGCTCCCGCGGCGGCCGGGCCACCCACCAGGACGGCACGAAGCTCGACTACCTGTTCACGGCACTGGCCCGCACGGGCTGCGAGGTGGCCGAGACGGAGGCGTCCGACCACCACGTGCTGGTGATGACGGTGCGCCGGCCGGCCGAAGCCTCCGCCTCGCCGGAGGTCAGTACCGCTGGTTGAAGTAGCGGCCCTGCGCGGGGGCGGAGTACATGGCGGTCACTGTGAAGGGGACCGAGGCCCAGGCCGAGGTGGTGCCGACGGCGTCCACCGCGACCACCTCGACGAAGTGGTCCCCCTCGTTCCAGGCCCAGCCGGGCTCCCACACCCAGCTCCCGTCGGGGCGCACCTCGCAGGTCCCCAGCCGCATCCCGGCCTCCTGGAGGTCCACGCGGACGGCGCCGGGGGCGTATCCGGCGAAGCCCGCGGCGGGGTTCGTCAGCCGCTGGTGGGCCACCGGGGCGGTGACGGACAGCGCGAGCTGCTGCGCGGGGGGCTGCTGCTGGGCGGGGGCGTAGGCGGGCTGCGGCTCGGCCGCGTGCTCGACGGCGATGAAGGTCACCTCGGCGCGCTGCGTCTGGTAGTTGTTGGCGTCCGCGGCGAACAGGCGCACCACGTTCTTCCCCTTGGGCCAGGGGCTGCTGCGCTCCCACATCCATGAGCCGTCGGGGGCGACCGGGGCCGAGCCCTGGTGCTTGCCGTCCAGCCAGAAGCTGACGCGCACCGCGCCCGGCGCGGAACCGGTGAAGCGGACGGTGTTGGCGGGTACGCGCTCCTGCGCCCGCGGGGTCACCACGACCGGCTTGGGGAAGGTGTCCGCGCCCCTGACCTGCGAGGTCTGCTTGAGGTAGGCGTCGATGGCGGAGGTGTCGCGGCCGGGCTGCTCCAGGCCGCCCCGGACCATCCCGATCCGGGGAGCCATCCCGTCGACCAGCAGGGTCAGCAGCGCCATGAGTGTGGGGAGGTCACGGGGTGCCTCCTTGCCCTTGGCCGCTCCGCGCGCGGAGTCGTCGTAGAGGAAGTTGAAGTTCTCCCGGCCCTGGAAGAGGCCGACGAAGGGCTCCACCTGCCGCTGGTACTGCACGTCCTGCGCGGAGGCGATCAGGTAGATGTTCGCGGCCGGGTTCGCCCCGCTGCGCACCAGGTCGGGCAGGATCGAGTCGAGGACGTGGACGCCTCGGTCGCTCGGCTCCCCCATCATGACGCGGGCCGTCTCGGGCTTGCCCTCCTTGACGAAGGTGCCGATCTGGAACTGGGGAGCCTTGGCGACGATGTTGCGCAGCCCGTACTTGAGCCCGAAGAACAGGGCGGCGCTGGCGCCCTTCGAGCTGCCGAACAGGGTCACCTGGTCCGGGGAGAGGGACAGCGCGCCCATGACACGCGAGATGAGCCCGGCGACGGACTGCTCCAGGGAGAAGTCCATGCCCCGGCACAGGTAGTAGGTGTGGGCGCCGTCGAAGTCGTCGCGGATCCAAAGAACGTTGGACCGGATGTCGTCCAGTACGCCGTCGGACCAGCCGTATCCGCCGGGCGCGGCGAAGTCCGCGAAAACGACGAGGAGATGGCGGCTGCCGCCCCGCGCGTGGGAGAAGCGGTACTCGACGGGGAGCGCCCCGGAAGCGTCCACGCCGGTGGAGGCGCGGCGGGTGCTCCGGGGTGCCGGGGTGCTCTGGGATGCCTTAGACATGCTCGGTGTCCATTCTCCTCACCGGCTGGCGCGGCACCTGACCGAGTGTGCCTCCGTTCCAGGGGTCCGCCTGGACCTGGGCGGGCTGACCCTGGCCGGGGTGGCCCTGGCCGGGGTGGCCCTGGCCGGGGTGGCCGGGATGGCCCTGGCCGGGGTGGCCGGGGTGGCCCTGGGCCGCGTGGCCCTGACCGCCGTGGCCCTGGGCCGCGTACCCCGCGTGAGCCGTCTGCTGGCCCGTACGGGTCTCCGGGCGGGCGGGGATCGCCGTGCCTGCCGCGGGGGCCTGGGCCCGGGACGGGTCGAGTTCGCCGCCGGCGATCAGGATGCGGTCGGCGAGGCGGGCCGAGGCGTAGCCGTCGTCGAGGTCGCAGAACTCCTGCTGGAACCAGCGGTAGCGGGCGGCGTAGCCGTGCTGGATGCGGTCGATGTTGCGGATCGCGCCGATCAGCTCCGGGGAGCTGAACACCAGCGGGCCCGGCGCGGACTTCTCGAAGTCGAAGTAGAAGCCGCGCAGCGTGTCCCGGTAGTGGTCCAGGTCGTAGGTGAAGAACAGGATGGGCCGCCCGGTGTTGACGAAGTCGAACATCAGGGAGGAGTAGTCCGTGATCATCACATCGGCGATGAGGGAGAGGTCCGCCATGTCCGGGTAGTCGGACACGTCGAAGACGAAGCCGTCGCCGGCGCCCGGCACCGGGTCCACGACGTTGGGGTGGCGGCGCACGAGCAGGATGTGGTCCTGGCCGAGCCGGGCCCGGGCGTCGTCGAGGTCGATACGGAAGTCGAGCTTGTACTTGCCGGGTGCGTAGAACTGGTCGTCGCGCCAGGTGGGCGCGTACATGATGACCTTCTTGCCCGGCGGCAGCCCGATGCGGCGGCGCACCTCGGCCGCCCGGTGGGCGGAGTCCGCGCGGCGCAGGACGTCGTTGCGGGGGTAGCCGCTCTCGACCATCTCGCCGGGGAACTGGAAGGCCCGCTGGAGGATGGGGGTGCTGAAACTGTTCGGGGACACCAGCATGTCCCAGTTCTGCACCTCCTTCTCCACGCGCTCCAGGTACCGCTTGTCGGCGAAGTGCACGGCCTCGATGTCGTGGCCGATGCGCTTGAGGGGGGTGCCGTGCCAGGTCTGGACGACGACCTGGCCCTCCCGCTTCTCGAACCAGTCGGGCAGGTGGTTGTTGGCGACGACGTACTTCGCCCGCGCCATGGCCTCGTACCAGTCGGGCGACCACATGCGCACCGGGCGCGCGGTGGGCGGGACGGCGACCTGGTCGTCGCGCACCACCCAGAGGTGTTCGAGGTCCAGTCCGCGCCGGACCATCTCCTCGTGGAGGGCGCGCGGGCTGTCGGAGTACTGGGTGCCCTTGAAGGCGTCGAAGAGCACGGCGCGGGTGAGGGGCTTGCGGCGGGCCTCCGGGTACGCCTTGCTCCGCAGCAGCTTCTGCCGGTAGGGGCCGCGGGCGTCGTCGGGCATGGCCGAGTGGACGAGCAGGGAGAGCCGGTCGTACGCCTCGGACTGGAGCTCGTAGCGCCGCTCGTTGTGCGCCATGTCGCTGGGCAGGGCGGGGATCAGGTCCTGGGTCATCTTGACCATGAGGTCGCCGGAGCGGTCCTCGGGCGTGACGGCCGAGGGGTCCTGGCGGCGCAGGAAGAAGTCCCAGCGGCCCGAGGCCAGCGGGATCTCCCCGGCCAGGGTGCGCATCGCGGCGGGGCTGACGACGAAACTGAAGTCCTCGCCGCCCTGCCAGCGGATCGGCACCACGCGCTCCGCGCCGTGCGCGCGGGAGCGTACGACGATGTGGGCGGTGGCGTACTCGGAGGCGTCGAGCCGGTCCTGGGCCGCGTAGCCGACGATGACCTCCAGCGAGCCGTCGGCGAGCCAGACGGCGGACTTGGCGAGCGGGAGGGTGTCGCGCTCGAAGAGCACCAGGTAGCCGGAGCCGTTGCGGTGGACGAAGACCTCGCGGTCGCCGGCCGCGGTCTGGAGCCCGGCCGGCACCCGGTAGTGGCCGTCGGCGGTCCCTTCGGCCATGACCGGGTAGATGGGTGCCTTGCGGCCCTCGACGTGGAAGGTGGTCTTCCAGCCGTTGGCGCCGGTGTTCCAGGTCTCGGGGATCCCGTCCGAGGAGTTCGTACGGTGGCCCGGGACGAGCGCCTTGACGGGGACGCGGGTGACGAAGGTGTACCAGCCCTCGCCGCCGGGCTTGAAGTTCACCCAGGCGTCGTGGCGGCCGGCGCCGCTCATGCTGGCCACCCGGAACTTGCCCCATTCGGGCAGCTTGGGGCCGAGGTAGACGCCGCCGAGTTCGAGGTGATCGCCGACGACGCGGTGCCGGGTGATGCGGCAGCGGACGGTCTCCACGCGCAGCTTGAGCTTGCCCTGGAGGAAGAGCGGGACGACCCGGACGTTCTTGTCGACGTACCGGTAGGGCGGGTTGGCGGCGCTGCCGGCGCCGCCGCGGAGTATGCCCTTGTAGCGGAAGAGGCCCCGGCTGAGGACGCCGGCGGCGACGTCCCAGGTGCCCTCGACCCATTCGCCCTTGCGCTTGAGGCGGCTGGTGTCGAAGCGGACCTGGAAGCCCGACCAGTCGTAGCAGTAGCGGCTCTGCTGGGAGTGCTCGGTGGCCTGCGGGTAGTAGGTGGTCTTCGCCTTCGCGACGACCATGCGGCCCTGCTTCTTGTTGCGCAGGGCGATCGCCTTCATGGACATGTGCCGCTTGTGCACATTGATGAAGCGGACGTAGGCGGACCCTTCGAGGGTCAGGTGGTCCTGGTCGTCCCAGTCGGCGCGGGACAGGGAGCCGTGCAGCGAGAGCTCCTTGTCCAGCCGGTAGGCGCTCTTGCCTATGCCGACCGAACGGTCCCCGAGGTAGGGGTAGTTGAGGTAGCGATGGAAGCGGCGCTGGACGGGGAGGGGGCCGCCCTTGCGCTCGAACTCGACGACGTCCAGCAGCTCCTTGAGCCGCCCCTCGCGCACCAGCAGCCACTTCACGCGGGCGTCGGCGGGGAGTTCGTCGATGATGTCCTCGTCGGCCTCGTCGAGGAAGTCGTTCGCCCACTGCATGAAGGCGTCGCGGTAGTCCTCGTCGGCGTCCGGGAGCACCTTGAGGTGCAGCATCAGGTCGGACTTGAGGCAGGCGAGGTCGTACTTGCGCTTGTGGTCGGAGTAGGAGCGCGCCCGGTGCCCGGCCAGGAAGCGGCTGACGGACTGCACCGCGGACACCCGGTCCTGGAGGTTGCTGAACTCCGTGTGGCGCTGGGTGATGGAGGGCGCGGCACCGCCCTCGCGCCGGCGCCAGAAGTAGACGATGTCGGTGAGGATGTCGACCTTGGCCGCCCGGAAGTGGGCGAACATGTTGACCCAGGAGTCCTCGTACATGACGCCTTCGGGGAAGGCAATGTAGTGGTAGTCCCAGAAGGAGCGCCGGAAGAGCTTGTTCCAGACGGTGCGGTCGTAGATGAGGTCCGGCACCTTGGTGATGTGCGTGCCGCGCTTGGCGGCGCGCATGGGCGCCTTGTGCAGCGGGGACTGCCAGCGCTTGGTGGAGTTCATCATCTGGACGTTGCCGGAGACGAAGTCGGAGCCGCTGGCCTCCAGGGTGCGGACCAGCAGCTCGTAGGTGTACTCGGGTATGACGTCGTCGCCGTCGACGAAGGCGAGGAACTCCGCCTTGGGGTGCGCGGCGCGGATGCCGACGTTGCGGGCGGCGCCCGGTCCGAGGGAGTCGGTGCGCAGCAGCCGGAAGCGGGGGTCGCGGCGGGCGAAGTCCATGGCGATCGCGGTCGAGGCGTCCGTGGAGCCGTCGTCGACCATGAGCACTTCGAGGTCGCGGAACGTCTGCCTTGCTATCGATTCCAGGCATTCCTGGAGATAGATCTCGACGTCCTGGAAGGGCACGACGACACTCAGGCGGGGCATACCTGCCACTCAGCAGACTCCTCGGTAGACACACTGGGCCCGGCGCATCGGGATCCGCCGGGGGGCGACGCCAGACCCGCCCCTGAATCCGGTCACCGCCGCTCCCCGCACGCTCGTCCCACCCGGTCGCCCCTGCCGCACACTTATACGATCCTCACAAGGTGTCCGCAGCGTAGGCCAACTGCGTGAGGGCGAGCAACTATTCACAAGCTCTCAAGGCGTCCGTTCGTTCACGAAAGCGAAGGCGCGGATCCAGCAAAGCCGATCAGAACCGGCCAACTCCCCACAGGATCGGGCCACTGCGGACGAGGTCCGTCACCGGATACCGGAACGAATCGCCCGTCGTGAGGTAGGTCACCCGACACGGCACCAGGAGCCGAAGACCAGACCGGGATCCCGCGGGTCCTGCCGGGCGACCAGCAGGCCCCCGTCGGGGTCGAGCATCGCGATCGTGACGGCGCCGCGCGCGTCGAGCGCAAGCGCGGGCAGACCGGCGCACCGGTCCCCCACCGGCGCCCACCAGGCGCCGTACTGCTCGCCCTCGGTGGGGTAGGCGGCGATCTCCGGACGCCCCTCGGCGCCGCGCTGCAACAGGACGGTGCAGTCGTAGCCGTTGACGCGGGTACGGGTGACGGCCACCGGGCCGACCCCGCCCGCCCCGCCCAGCGGCATCAGCGCGGGACTTGGCCCTGCGGGGGCCTGCGGGCGGTAGGCCACGACGCCGCCGTCGGCCGGGTGGCGCCAGAAGTAGGTGCCGGTGCCGCTGCCCGTCTCGCAGGAACTGTGCGTCCCCTCCACGGCGTCGGCCGCCACCCGACCGAACCACCGGAAGTCGGCGGCCGGACCGTCCTGGCCCCAGTACGAGGCCCCGCCCCGGAAGGGGGCCAGGAACTCGGTGCGCCCGTGCGCGGTCACGAGGGGTACGACGGAGCCGCGCACCCATTTGCCCTGATAGTCCTGCCAGTCGCCCCAGGTCCCGTCGGTCCGCCGGGTCCGGCCGCGCACGCCCGAGCCGAAGCGGGTGGCGAGCACGTGCAGGGCGCCGGAGCCGTCGGGCAGCACCACGGGAGCGGCCGGCTCGGGCAGGGGCTCCTCCCCGCGCTCGGACTCGCGCTCGGGGAAGGGGTTGCCGAGGGAGCGCCAGTCACCGAGCGGACGCCCCGTCTGGTACTGGGCTGCGACCACCAGCTCGCGGCCGCCGGGCGCGCCCTCCCGGTGGCGGGTCCCGGCGAACCAGACGAAGCCGTTGTGGTCCTGCGCCAGGGTGAACCGGCCCGCCCAGCCCTCCACGGGGAACAGCTCGGGGCCGCTCCAGAGGTCCGAGCCGGGCCGCGACTCCGTCCAGCGCACCAGACCCTCGGCGCAGCTCGCGTAGGCCGTCAGACGGCCGTCCCGGCCCAGCCGCAGCCAGCCCGGCGCCGTACGGCCGGCCTCGGCGGCCTCGGCTATGCCGGAGCCGGGCACCGCGGCCTCGGCGGAAGGGACACCCCGCTCGGCTTCCGCGCGCCCGCGTCGTGCCATGTCCTGCCCACTCCTGCCCGCAGTTGTACCTTTTGCCCATGCCGGCCCGAGGGGCCGGGGGCCAATGTACGTCAGTACGACCGCACGCAGGACCCACCCCCGGAATCTCCCCTTCCCCACCCCGGGGACGTCTCGGGGCGAACCGGATCGGGCGGGCGCGGACGCGCCCCGGGGCCGGTTCGCCGAAGATCATCCGGAGGAGACGGCCTAACCTCCTGGGATGGCTCCCTCCTCCCGCTCCCTCCCGCTCATCACCCGGCTCGTCGGCGGAAGCATCTGCGCCTACGCCCCGGCCCCCGACGCCCGGGGCGTGCTGTCGCCCGTCGCGGTCTGGCGGCCGTCCGCGGGCGACGAGGCCGAGGAGTGCGCCGTTCCCGCCGGTCTCGGGCGCGCCTGCTACACGACCCGGGACGCGGCCGTCTGCCTCGCGGAGGACGGGGCCGAGGTCTGGCGGTCGGAGCTCGAACCGCGCTCCGACGAGCGGTTCGGGCATCGGCCCGGCTGCGCGGTGTCGGTGGACGGCCGGGTGCTCTGGGTGTACCGGCCCGATGTCATGGCAGGGCGCGGCCGCCACGACCGGTGGGTCGCCCTGGACGCCGGGAACGGGGCCGTCCTGGCACAGGCGGACCTGGACACCGCCGGGCACGGCGGTGAGCATCTGGTGCACCCGGCGGACGATCACGTCCTTCTCTGCGTGGGAGAGGGGCAGGACGGCGCGGTCGTCCACCGTGCGTCGGTGACCCCGGGCCGGATGGACCTCCGCCCCTACCCCTGGCCCGACCGGGTCCTCATCGACCTGGCACCCGACGGCAGCCAGTTCATGACCGTCGACCACGGCCAGGCCGACTTCGCCCTCCACACCTACCCCGACGGCAAGGTGACGCTCACCCTCTCCGTCGACGCCTTCGGCGACCTCCCGGAGGAGAGCTGGGTGGCGTTCAGCGGCGGCTACCTGGACCAGGACACCGTCGTCGTCACCCTCGCCCGCGAGACCGAGGAGGAGCAGGAGTGGTTCCGCCACTACCGCGTCGACTCGGGCTCCGGTCGGATCCTGGGCGAGTTCGACTCCCACGCCGAGCACCCCTACGACATCCAGCTCCTCGGAGACGGGACCTGGCTGACCCGCGACCCCTCCGGGCACCCGGTCCGCCGGTGCGGCGCGGCCGTGGCCGCGCCGGAGGGGGGTCAGGGGAGGTCGTCCGGGGGTGCTTCGGTTTCGTAGACGTGGGGGGTGTCCGTGTCCCATTCGACCAGGGCCGTGCCGCCCAGGACCACGTCGTCCGGGTCGGGCATGCCGGCGCGGCGCAGGAACTCGATGACGTCCGCGTCCGAGCGGGCCAGGCCCAGGGGTTCCTCCCGGCCCGCTGCGCGCAGGGTCACCTGCCGGCCCCCCGAGGGCGAGATCCGGTGCACGACGACGGGTGCATGATGCATGCCCCCACCCTCGCCCGGTCCGGCCCGCCCGGCATCCCGGGGGCTCAGGGCGTTCGGCCGACGGTGGTGATACGGCTGCCCGCCGCGCCGCGGACGCGGAAGGACGCGGGGTCGGGGTAGGTCGCCTTCTCGGCGTTCAGGACCTCCTCGATCTCCGCCGTGAACGCGGGCCCGAAGAAGCCGGTCTCCAGCAGCAGGCGCAACGCCTCGCGCGTCGGGCCGGGCAGCGGCCGCGCCATCCGGGCCCCACCGCCGCCGACACCGCCGAATCCGGCCCGGAGGGCGGCGGTTCCGCCTCCCGTACGTGCTTCCACGCCGGCCGTGGCGTACCCGAGGAGCAGCGCCAATTCGGCCAGGAACTTGCGGCTCCCCCGGGCCATCTCCTCGGCGCCCTGGAGGGTCTGCACGGAGCCTCCGGCCACCTGGAAGTCGTCGCCGGTGCGCTGGAGGCCGCGGGCCTCGCAGGCGGCCAGGGCCTCCTCGAAGAGCCGCCCCGCCTCGTCGACCGCCTTCATCACCGTCACCAGCTGGTCGGTGTCGATGTCGCTCTCGCTCTTCACGCTGCCTCCCGGTCCGGACCTGTGCTGCACGACCGTAGGAGCCAAACGCCCCCGGCGGAACACCTTTACGTGGCCGGATCTCGCCCTTTTGCCTTCCCCGGGGCGCCGCGCCGGGCCGTGGCCTCAACTCGCCCTGCCCTCTTGCGGCTTGAACCCCTCATTTCAACAATGCACATGACAAGCGATCGGGCCTCGGTCGCCCGTCGTCCACGGTCATCCATGTCATCTGAGGGGACCCCCACATGAACAAGCCTCTCGCCGGTGCGCTGCTCTCCCTCCTGTTATCGGGAGCGGCGGTCACCCCCGCCGCGGCTGCGCCCGCACCGACAGCCCCCGCCACAGCGGCCCCCGCCGCCGTCGACTTCGCCGGCACGGTCGCGCTCAGCAACTGCTCCGGCTCCGTCGTCCGCGCACCCGGCTCCCAGCCGAACGACCCCGCGCTCGTCCTGTCCAACGGCCACTGCCTGGAGTCCGGCTTCCCGGCTGCCGGAGAGGTCGTGAAGGACCGGGCCTCCAGCCGCTCGTTCTCTCTCCTCAACTCCTCCGGGTCGAAGATCGGGACGGTGCGGGCATCGAAGATCGCATATGCGACGATGACCGACACCGACGTCTCCGTCTACCAACTCACCTCGTCCTACGCCCAGATCCAGAGCCAGTACGGCATCACCGCCCTGACCCTGAGCGACGTACGCCCGGCCCAGGGCTCCGCCATCAAGGTGGTCTCCGGCTACTGGAAGCGCATCTACAGCTGCAACGTGGACGGTTTCGCCTACCTGCTCAAGGAGGGCGGCTGGACCTGGAAGGACTCGGTTCGCTACACCCCCTCCTGCAACACCATCGGCGGCACCTCCGGCTCCCCCGTGGTCGACGTCGCGACCGGGAAGGTCGTCGCCGTCAACAACACCGGCAACGAGGACGGCGGGCGCTGCACGGTGAACAACCCGTGCGAGGTCGACCGGAACGGGACTGTGACCGTCCGCCGGGGCATCAACTACGCGCAGCAGACGTACACCCTCGTCCCCTGCATCGCCCCCGGCAACAGGATCGACCTGAGCCGTCCGGGCTGCGCCCTCCCCAAGCCGTAACCGGCCCCGTGTCCCCGCTCGGGCCGAAACGCCCAACGGCCGGGCCCCGGGCGGGGATACTCGGAGGTGTGGAACTGCACATCGATCACCGGTGGCTGCTGGAGCGGCAGGAGGCGCTGTTCAAGGACGTGGCGGTCGCCGACCACTCCGCCCTCGTCGCCGCCGTGGCCCGGCACCGGGTGAACACGCCCAGCCTGGAAGTGGACACCCCGGACGCCTACTGGCGCGCGGCCGCCCTGCTCGACGCGATCGTGCTGCTCCGGCCGCTGCCCGAGTCGAACGAGTACTTCGCCTACGGGGTCGCCGTCGCCTACATCGAGGCGTCCGGCGAGGCCGTGGAGGGCTCGTACGAGCAGTGGCGCGACCTCGTCACCGACATCCGCGCCCTGCGCGTGAGCGTCTTCGACGTGGCGGCCCGCCTGCGCTCCTGGCGGCCGGCCTAGGCAGACGGACCGTACGGCCGTCAGCGGCGCCGCTGGGCCGGGGTGCCCGCCACCAGGGCGTCCGAGACCAGGCGCGCGCCGCGGGCGAGACGGCCCAGCTGCTCCAGCTCCAGGGCGTACATCCGGATCGAGTTCTCGATGACCGACTCCGCGATGCCCATCGTCGGCAGCTCGGCGCGGCTGGTCTGGAGGGCCGCCCGCACCGCCCGCATCTCGTGCTGCAGCTGGAGCTGGACGTGCCGGGCGAGCAGGGCGTGGTGACGGGTCAGCGTCAGATAGCCGCCGTAGCGGGCCGGGAGCAGGTCCCGCAGCCAGCGCGTGGCCGTGCGCTCCCAGTCGTGCGTCCCGGGCGCCTTGACCTGCAAGGGCCAGTCCGGGCTGAGCGTAAACGTGGCCGTCTGGGGCATGCTCGTCACTTCCGGGGTGGTGTCGAAGCTCTGATCGAGACGTTCTGAGGGGCGGCCTCGGCCCAGGGGTTGACCGAGGCCGCCATGGGCGCTCTGCGGGATCCGAAGCCTGGACTCGACCCGCGGTCACGACGTGAGGAGGTTCGCCGTACCGCGGTGCGTTCGAGAGGACGTGGGGTCCTCCTTGGCATCTGTCGGATCAGGAGCGCCGTCGTCAGTAAACATATATACCGTCGAGTAAGCAAGAGTATGAAAAATTTCATGCACCAGAAAGGCTGAATATCCCCTGGTGGAACCGGGCCGGACACCCCTGGAGTCCCCGGAGTGGCTCTAGAGGAAGAAGCCGTGCTGGTCGGCCACCTGCTCGTAGTCCTCCAGCCGGGCCTGCGTCCGCTCCGGATCCGCGTCCGCCATCGCCTGGAGCAGGGCCGCCGACAGCATCCCGGGGGCCGCGTACGAGTCGAAGACCAGCCGGGATCCGGTCGCCGCCGTCAGCGCCACGTCCGCCTCGTCCACCAGCGGCCCGAGCGTCGGGTCCGTGATCAGGACCACCCGCAGCCCGGTGCTGCGCGCGGCGCGGATCGCGGACAGGGTCTCCTTCGCGTGCCGGGGCATCGCGAAGGCCAGCACCCAGGTGCCCCCGGCCGCCCGGGACTGGAGCAGCGCGTCGAAGGCCACGCTGCCGCCCCGGGTCACCAGCCGCACGTCGGGGTGGATGCGCCGGGCCGCGTACGCGAAGTACTCCGCCAGGGAGACCGAGATCCGCAGGCCGAGCACGGTCAGCGGCACCGAGGCGGCCAGCTCGCGGCCGATGTCCAGGACCTGGTTGGTGTCGGCGAGCAGCCGGCGCACGTTCTCCAGGTTCTCGATCTCGGCGTCCACGGCGGCCTGCAGCTCGTTGCGGCGGATCTGCTCGCGGGTGTCCGGGACCCGGGCGACGGCGCTCAGGGCGATCGGCTGGAGCACGTCGCGCAGGGCCGGGTAGCCGCTGAATCCCAGGGAGGAGGCGAACCGGGTCACGGAGGGCTGGCTCACGCCCACCCGCTCCGCGAGCTCGGTGATCGACAGGAAGGCGGCCTCGGTGAGGTGGTCGATCAGGTACTGGGCGATGCGCCGCTGGCCCGGCGAGAGCCGCCGGCCGTCGAAGAGCGCGAGGAGCCGGTCGGCCGGGGGGCGGACCTCCTCGGACGGCTGGCCGCTCGGCGTGATCGCGGCCGCCTGGGCGCGTGCCTGCTGCCCCGATGACACCGGCGGGCCTCCTTCTCACGTCACTGCGGCTCAAACATAGCTCACCCCCCGTGGCCGATGATGATCAGTCCTGGGCACGGGCGGTGACCGGGGCGTCGGTGCTGTCGCCCAGGAACTCGTACCAGCGGCGCTGGAGGCACAGGTAGCGGGTGTCCGCCTCGACGAGGTCCAGGAAGGAGCCGACGGTGTCCGTGAGGCGGCGGCCCAGCGCCTCGTCGGCCAGGGCCCCGGCCCCGGTGAACGCGTGGTGGGCGTTGGGCAGGCTGAACATGTCCGGGTAGACGCGGGCGCCCAGGTGCTCCAGCGGGACGCGCAGGGCCCACAGCCCCCGGTTGCCGCCGAACATCGAGGGCGAGGCCGAGACCAGCAGGGTCTGCTTGTCCTTGAAGGGCTGCGGACGGTAGCGGGAGACCCAGTCGACGGCGTTCTTCACCACCCCGGGCACGGAGGCGTTGTACTCGGGCGAGGCGATGATCAGCGCCTGCGCGTCCGCGATCCGCCGGCACAGCTCCTCGGCGCCCGCCGGCAGTCCCTGGCCCGCCTCGGTGTCCCCGTCGTACACCGGCATGGGGAAGTCCCCGATGGCGACGGGCTCGGCGACCACCCCGGCCTTGCCCACCTCGGTGGCGACCAGCGCCGCGAGCCGGGCGTTGACCGAGCCGGAGCGGGAGGACCCGGACAGGACGAGCGCGTGCAGGGAGGCCCGGGGGTGGCCGCCGTCGTGCGGCCGGGCCGGATCCGTCGGGAAGCGGTGCGGGTCGGTCGGGTTCATGCCGGTGCCTGCTCTCTGTGCGTGCGCGGGGGGTGGTGCGGGGGCGGGGCCACGCACGGCGGGACCCGCACACCGGGTGTGCGGGTCCCGTCCGGGCCGCCGGGTCACTGCGCGCCGGGGTACTCCCAGCGGTAGAACTCGTGGGCCATCGCGTCCTTCGGGCCGCGCCAGGTCTCCGGGTCGTGCGGGCTGATGTAGGCCGTGAGGCTGTCGCTCAGCCGGCGGAACTCGGGGTGCTCGGTGACCCGGGCGATGGCCGGGCCGGGCGGCCGGTCGGCCTCGATCAGGTGCATGTAGACGTCGCCGAACTGGAAGAGGCTGCGGCGTGTGACGCCGACCAGCTCGGGCAGTTCACCGGCGTCCGACTCGGCGAACAGGCCGGCGATGTCGGGGGCCGACCCCGGTGCCATGCGGGCCACGATGAGCGCCCGGTGCATCTGCTTCATCCGCGTACTCGCCTTTCGTCGCTGTCAGACAGTGCCGACGCGGGCGCTGCGGCCCTCGCGCTCGCGCTGCTCGATCTTGTCCCGGATCAGGGCCATCTGGATCGGGGAGTTGCGGTTGATGTTGTCGGTCATCCACGCGTCGTCCACGGGTGCGTCGGGCTTCATGGCGAAGTCCTGGGTCCACTTCATCCGGGTGCCGCCGGGCACCTGGAAGTACTGCCAGTGGATGTCCATGTGCGCGAAGGGGCCCGTCTCCACCCGGCGGGCGCGGACCGTCAGGCCCTCGCGGTCGACGGTGCGCTCCGAGACCCAGCTCCACACCGTGCCGTTCTCGTCGGGGTGCATGGTGAGGCGGAAGGTGGTGGTGTCGCCCTGCTGGTCGAGGACCTCCAGCGAGGCGTACTCGCTGAACAGGTCCGGCCAGGACGGGAGGTCGTTGGTCATCTCCCAGACCAGCTCCACGGGCGCGTTGACGGTGATCTCGTTCTCGGTGTGTCCTGCCATGTCAGGCTCCTGTCATGAGGCTGTTGTTGACGAGGTCGAGGAATTCCCCGGGGGTCCTGCAGCGGTCGGCGTCGGTGGGCAGGGCCCGTCCGCGCCGGTTCTCCAGTTCGCCGACGATGCCGAGCAGGCCCAGCGAATCGAGGCCGAACTCGTCGAAGGAGGAGTCCGGTCGGGTCTCCATCTCGGTCGGGTCGACGGTGATGCCGGCGGTCTTCATCAGGGCCGCCAGCTCCTCCAGGGTCAGTCGGTCGGACATGCGCGTGCTCTCTTCCTAGGGGCTTCCTACGGGGCTTCCACGGGCCGGCGCTCCGGGCAGGCTCCGCCGGTTCAGGCCCGCGCCGGCGAGCCCTTGCGGACCACGAGCGCCGCGTTCGACCCCATCCGGCCGCGGCTCAGGACGAGCGCGGTACGCAGTTCCGCGGGCCGGGCCGACCCGGTGACCACGTCGAGGTCGTGGCACACGTCGTAGACGTTCGGGGTCGGCGGGAGCACGCCGTGCTCCAGGGCCAGCACCGCCGCCGCCGTGTCCAGGGCGGGCGCGGCGCAGTAGGCCCGGCCGGTGCCGGACTTGGGCGCCGTGACGGGGACCCGCCGGCCGTACGGGCCGAGGGCCGCGGTGATCGCCGCGGCCTCCGCCCGGTCGGCCTCCGGGGTCCCGAGGGCGTCGGCGAAGACCACGTCGATGTCCTCGGGGGCGCAGCCCGCCTCCCGCAGGGCGCCGCGGATGGCGTGGGCCAGGCCCTCGCCCTCCGCGTCGGGGCGCCGGGTCCCGCTGAACGTCGCGGCGTGGCCCGCCACCACCGCCCGTACGGTGGCGCCGCGCCGGCGGGCGGCCGTCTCCTCCTCCACGACGAACATCGCGCCGCCCTCGGCGGGGACGAAGCCGCACGCCTGCTCGGTGAACGGCCGGTACGCCCGCTCGGGGTCGTCCCGGGTGCTCAGCCCCTCGTACCCCAGCTGGCAGACGATGGAGTACGGCGCGAGGGGCGCCTCCGTGGCGCCGACCAGCATGGCGGTGCTGCCCTGCCGGATGGCCCGCCCGGCGTGCGCGAAGGCGTCCAGTCCGCCCGCCTCGTCGCTGCAGACCACCCCGCAGGGGCCCTTGAGCCCGCGCCGGATGGAGATCTGGCCGGTGCTGGCCGCGTAGAACCAGGCGATCGACTGGTACGGACCGACGAAGCGCGGGCCCTGCTCCCAGAGGTGCTGGAGCTCGCGCTGGCCGAACTCGCCGCCGCCCGAGCCGGCGGCGGTGACGACGCCGACGGAGAAGGGGTCGTCCTCGTAGTCGGCCCGGCCCAGCCGGGCGTCCTCCAGGGCGAGATCGGCCGCGGCGAGGGCGTGGTGGGTGAAGCGGTCGGTCTGGACGAGGAACCGGTCCTCGACCAGGGCGCCCGGGTCGAAGCCCCGGACCTCGCCCGCCACGCGCAGCGGCAGGTGCTCGCAGCCGGCCCGGGTGACGCGGTCGAGCACGCTGACGCCGGACTGGGTCGCCTTCCAGAAGGCGTCCGGGCCGACGCCGTTGGGCGCGACGACCCCGATGCCCGTGATGACCGTACGGCTGGTCACGAGACCTCCTCCTTGGGCCGGGACATGACCACGGCGGACTGGAAGCCGCCGAAGCCGCTGCCGACGGAGAGCACGCTGCGCAGCTTCCGCTCCCGGGCGACCTTGGGTACGTAGTCCAGATCGCATTCGGGGTCGGGCGTCTCGTAGTTCGCGGTCGGCGGCACCACCTGGTGGACCATCGCGAGGACGCAGGCCGCGAGTTCGATCGCCCCGATGGCGCCGAGGGAGTGCCCCACCATGGACTTGATGGAGGTCATCGGCGTCTTGTAGGCGTGGTCGCCCAGGACCCGCTTGACCGCCGCGGTCTCGTGGCGGTCGTTCTGCTTGGTCCCGGAGCCGTGCGCGTTCACGTAGTCGATCTCGTGGGCGCCGACCCCGGCCTGGGCGAGGGCGGTCTCGATGGCGCGGGCCATCTCCAGGCCCTCGGCGGTCAGCCCGGTCATGTGGTGGGCGTTGCCGAAGGTGGCGTAGCCGCCGATCTCGCAGTAGACGGTGGCGCCACGGGCCCGGGCCCGTTCCAGCTCCTCCAGGACGAGCACGGCGCCGCCCTCGCCGAGGACGAACCCGTCCCGGTCGGCGTCGAAGGGCCGGGAGGCGTGGGCCGGGTCGTCGTTGTTCGGGGAGGTGGCCTTGATCGCGTCGAAGCAGGCCACCGTGATGGGCGATATCGGGGAGTCGGAGGCGCCCGCGATGCAGACGTCCATCCGGCCCTCCGCGATGGAGTGCACGGCGTAGCCAATGGCGTCCAGCCCCGAGGTGCAGCCGGTGGACACCGTCTGTACGGGGCCCCGCGCCCCGGTCTCCTCCGCGACGGCGGAGGCGAGGGTGGCGGGGGTGAACGCCCGGTGCAGGTGGGCGCCGGCCAGCTTGTGGTCGACGTCCCACCAGGAACCGGACTGGCTGACGGCGACGTAGTCGTGCTCCAGGCGGGTGGTGCCGCCCACGGCCGTGCCGAGGGAGACGCCGGTCCGCCAGGCGTCGTCCGTGCCGAGGTCGAGTCCCGCGTCGCGCACCGCCTCGCGGGCGGCGACCAGGGCGAACTGGATGTACCGGTCCGCGCGGGCCGCGGCCTCCTCGTCGAGGCCGTGGGCGGCGGGGTCGAAGTCGACCTCCGCGGCTATCCGGGAGCGGAATCCCGCCGGGTCGAAGAGGCTGATGCCGCGTGTCGCCGTACGCCCGTTGGACAGCAGGTCCCAGAAGGCGCGGACGCCGATGCCGCCGGGTGCGACCACGCCCACTCCGGTGACGGCCACCCGCCGGCGGGTCACGAGACGGCCCCGGTGCGGTCCGGGGGCTGCTCCCAGGCGGTGCCCTCCGGGTGCGGTGCCTCCTCGGTGTCCACGTGGCCCAGCTCGGGGCGCGGGGCGAGGGGGCCGAGGTGGAAGACCATGCGGGCCTCGGTGTCGCCGACGTTGCGGAAGCGGTGGCGTACGTTCAGCGGGACCAGCAGGCCCTGGTCGGTGCGCAGCGGGTGGGGCTCGCCGTCGAGGTCGACCTCCAGCCGCCCGGCGACGACGTACACGAACTCCTCGGAGTACGGGTGGTAGTGCTCGGCGATGGACTCCCCGGGGGCCATGATGGCCAGGCCCATGAAGCCGCTGGTGGAGCCCACCGAGGTCGGGGTGAGCACAGCCCTCAGGTCCCCGCCGCGCCGGCGGTTCGGCGGCGTCTCGCTGAGGTCCACGATGCGTGGGCGCTGTTGGGTCATGGCGGGTTCCTCCAGGCGTGGGGGGAGAGCCCCGAGGGGGATCGGGACGGGGTGCGGGGACGGGGGCGTGGCCGGGGCGGTGCCGCCGGCCGGGCGGATCACGACTGCGCCGGTGCCCGGCGGTCGGTGATGAGGCTCATGGTGTGCCGCTCGGGGCGGACGTGCTCGCCGGGAGTGGGGACCAGCTGGGCCAGGACCTCGGCCCGGTGGGTGCCCGTGATGCCGAAGACGGCGTCGGGCTCGGCGTCCAGGGGGCCGCGTACGTCGATCAGCCGGACGACGATGTCGTCGCGCTGGAAGATGCTGCTGCTCCGGACGGGGCAGTCGGGGCGCTGCGCGGCCTCCTCGTCCTGGCGGGCCAGGAATTCGGCGAGGGCCTGGCCGCGGCCTTCCTGCGCCGGGTAGAAGACCGCGTGCCGTTCCACGTCAGCGGAGTCGCTCTCGGAGGCGGCGATGTGGTGGACGGCGGGGAGCGCGGCGCGCATGAAGAACATCCGCGCGGACTCCGGGTCGGCCAGGTCCCGGTCCTTCTCCAGGTACGGGTTGATGGCCTCCTCGACGGCCCGCACCTCGGGCTGTTCGGAGACATGGCGCAGGGCGGCCATCAGGTCGCCCTGGACCTCGACGGTGCGGACCACCCGGTTGCCGTGCATGAACAGCGAGGTGCGGCACAGCCGGGTGTGGTCGTCGACGCGGGCGGCCGGGGAGGCGTAGCTGGAGAGGATCTTCGCCACGGCCTCCTCGCTGCCCGGCCTGACCGTGAAGGTGAGGGCGTGGCGGACGATGCCGGCGCCGAGCCGGGGCGTGGCCTGGAGGCGTGCGGTGGTGGGCCGGGACGCCTGGTCGTAGCCGCGGCCGGTCTCGCGCAGGACGGTGAACTTGAGCGGGCGCATGGAGCGCGCGCACGCGCCGAGGGGACGGACCTGCTCGGCGTGGTGCTCGCTGTTGACCCAGGCGAGGTACTGCGGGGCGCTCTCCCACTCGCTGGTGATCAGCCACTGCGAGGGGTTCTCGAAGGACTGGCAGAGCTGGTCGCTGATGTGGCCCGGGACCGACGCGATGTCGTTGCGGAGCTTTTCGTATGCCTCGAAGAACTGCTGCTGGGTCCCCTCGTGGAGATCCATCAGGAGGACGACCCGGAGCATGGAGCCGTCGAAGGCTGACTGCGACACCCGTTCGGACAGGGTGGTTGTCATCTACTCACTCCTTCATGAGGGGGTGGAGATCCATCGCGTACGGACCCCTCGTCCGCCACCGGTGGCGTCCGCCCGGTCCGGCGAGCGCCCCGGATCGGGGAACGGCAGGCCGG
Source organism: Streptomyces sp. NPDC047014 (assembly GCF_040644195.1). NCBI lineage: Bacteria > Bacillati > Actinomycetota > Actinomycetes > Kitasatosporales > Streptomycetaceae > Streptomyces > Streptomyces sp. NPDC047014. Next base: position 43,318 of record NZ_JBEYVX010000026.1, read on the forward strand.
CATGTCTTCGGGGGGAGCCGCTGTCGCTCATCGTCATCCGGGAGAGGGCGTACCGCTACATGTCGGGATCAAGCGGGTGACAACCGGCGAATCAACTGGGCCTCAACCCGGATCGGGGGCATAAAGAGTCCACTTCCCCCCACAGAAACCAGGAGCCCGCAGCTGATGGAAGACAACGCCGATGTTCGCGTACCGGTTCTCGTCGTGGGCGGCTCCCTCGTGGGCCTGTCCACCTCGCTTTTCCTGAGCCGCCACGGGGTGCGGCACCTGCTGGTCGAGAAGCACTCCGGCACCTCCGATCACCCGCGCGGCCGTGGCATCAACGCCCGGACGATGGAGCTGTTCCGCACGGCAGGGGCGGAGCACGCGATCCGCCGGGCGGCGTCCGTGCTGGAGGGTGTCCAGGGCATTCTGCAGACCCGGTCGCTGACCGATCCCGACGACCACAAGTGGCTGGTCAAGTCGGTGGACCCGACCGGGGCGATCGCCCGGTTCAGCCCGACCGGCTGGTGCCTGTGCAGCCAGAACAACATCGAGCCGGTGCTGGCCGAGCAGAGCGCGGCGATGGGCGCCGACATCCGCTTCTCCACCGAGCTGATGAGCTTCGACCAGGACTCCACCGGGGTGAACGCGGTGGTCAAGGACCGCCGTTCGGGTGAGCACATCACGGTGCGCGCCGACTTCCTGATCGCCGCGGACGGCCCGCGCAGCCCCGTCCGGGAGCAGCTGCGGATCCCCCAGACGGGTAACGGCGAGCTGTTCCACAACGTCAGCGTCACCTTCCGCTCGCGCGAGCTGATCAAGGTGCTGGGCGATCTGCGCTTCATCGTCTGCTACCTGATGCGGCCGGGTGCGGACGGGGCGCTGCTGCCGGTGGACAACGACACGCAGTGGGTGTTCCACGCGCCGTGGCACCCGGAGCGGGGCGAGACCATGGAGGACTTCACCGACGAGCGCTGCGTCGCGCAGATCCGCGAGGCGGTCGGCGTACCGGATCTGGACGTGGAGATCGGCGGGAAGGCGCCGTGGCACGCCGCCGAACGGGTGGCGGAGCGCTACTCCTCCGGACGGGTGTTCCTGGCGGGCGACGCGGCCCACGAGATGTGCCCGACCGGCGCCTTCGGCTCCAACACCGGCATCCAGGACGCGCACAACCTGGCGTGGAAGATCGCCGCCGTGCTGAACGGCTCGGCGGGCATGGGCCTGCTCGACACCTACGAGGCCGAGCGGCTGCCGGTCGCCCGCGCCACCAGCGAGCGCGCGTCGGCCCGTTCGGCCGAGCACAGCCACCCGGGGTACGTGCCGCCGCCCACCATGGGCGGCGGACCGGGCAGCGGGGTCCTCACCACGGCCATGGGCTACCGCTACACCGAGGGCGCCCTCGTCGGCGGCCGTACGGACCTGCCCGTCATCCCGGAGAACCTGCGGATGACCGGCGACACCGGCACCCGCGCCCCGCACATGTGGGTGTCCAAGGACGGCGAGCGGATCTCCACCCTGGACCTGTACGAGCGCTCGTTCGTGCTGCTCAGCGGTACGGGATCGCCCTGGCGGGCGGCCGCGCAGGGGGTGGCCGGCCAGCTCCCGGTGGGCCTGGACGCCTACACCGTCGGGCCGGCGGGCGCCGATCTGCTGGAGGAGTCCGCGGCGTGGACGGAGGTCCACGGCACGGGTCCCGAGGGCGCGGTGCTCGTACGGCCGGACGGGTTCGTGGCCTGGCGCTCGGAGGGCGCCGTGGCCGACCCGGCGGGGACGCTGCGCGAGGTCCTCTCGACGGTGCTGCGCCGGGCGTGACCATCTCGTCCCCCCGTCCGCCGGCCGTGCGCGCGGCCGGCGGACGGGGTTCAGCGGCAGGTCCAGCAGCCCGCCCAGCAGCCGGCGGCCGACCGGACGGTGCGCCGGCGGGCACCGGCGTTCCCGGTCCCGTCCGCGCCGTCACGGGCGCGGTCGCGGCCCCGTTCCAGGTCCCGGTCCAGGGAGGTGCGGTGCGCGTAGCACGCGACGACGACCGCGATCGCGGCCAGTTCCTCGGGGGCGGCGACGCCCCTCTCCACCCGCAGCAGGCTCGCTATCGGGGCGTCGTTCGACATCGGCACGGCCTCTCTCACGGGGGCTGCGCGTGCGCCCTGGCGCGTCGCGGGCGGTGTTCCGGGGGCTCCGGCTGGTCCGGCTGTTCCGGCTCGTCCGGCTCGGCGGCGACGCGGGCGGCACACGGATGGCTCGGCGCTCCGGCGGGACGTGTGCCGCGGCGGCGAACCGGCCTGCGGAAACCTTTCGGTTCCCGCGGGCTCCTGTCGCGACCGACGCTACAAGCGCCCGGCGGACCCGGCACTCCGGAGCGGGGGCACCGGGAGCCGGTCACCGGGCCTCGCTCCGGGCGGAGTTCGGCCCGCGGCGCCCGGGGAGGTGGGCGGTGAGGAAGAACCAGCACCACGGGCCCCTGCTGTGCCGGGGCTGCGCCGGACGGCTGTACGCGGTGTGCACCGTGGACCGCACCGGCGGGAACAAGCTCGGCCAGTGGGAGGTCGACCACGAGATGCCCGTGGCGTGTCCGCTGTCCGGGTTGCTCCCGCTGACCGGACGGGCCGCGTCCGTGCACGACCTGCCCGGCGCGGAGGAGGTGATCGGCCCGCCGCGCTGAGGCGCGCCGGGCTGAGGCGCGACGCGCTGGTCCGTACGGGTGAGGGCGGCGGAGTACCGGCCGGCCGCCTTCACTGTTTGAACTCCCTCATCTCTCAAGTCCTTTCCCGGTTCCATCTCTTGACGGTCGCGGGGCCGCGGAGCACAGTGTCCAGCGGCGCCGTTCTGAGAGCGCTCTCAGAATGCGTCGCCCGGCTCCTCCCCCCGCACCGCGCCTCACCGCGCACACCAGAGAGGGCACCCATGCGTGAGACATCCGGCAGGAAACGCTCCACGGTCCGGCGGGCCGTCGCGGCCGCGCTCGGAACGGCGGTCCTCGCCGCGGCCGCCGCCGGCATCACCCTGCCCGCGAGCGCCGCGGCACCTCCCGTACCGGCCGGCTGGTCCCAGGTCTTCCTGGACGATTTCAACGGACCCGCCGGATCCGGGGTGAACACCGCCGACTGGCAGTACACCACCGGCACCAGCTACCCGGGCGGGCCCGCCAACTTCGGCACCGGCGAGATAGAGACGATGACCGCCGACCCCTCCAACGTCTCCCTGGACGGGTCGGGCAACCTGCGCATCACCCCGCGCCGGGACGCCGCCGGCAACTGGACCTCGGGCCGCGTCGAGACCCGCCGCTCCGACTTCCAGCCCCCGGCCGGCGGCACCCTCCGTACGGAGGCCCGCATCCAGATGCCGAATGTGACGGGCCCCGCCGCCAAGGGCTACTGGCCGGCGTTCTGGATGCTCGGCGCGCCCTACCGGGGCAACTGGTGGAACTGGCCGGGCATCGGCGAGATCGACATCATGGAGAACGTCCAGGGCCTCAACAACGTCTGGTCCACCCTGCACTGCGGCACCAGTCCGGGCGGCCCCTGCAACGAGACCAGCGGCATCGGCGGCCAGCGGCCCTGCCCCGGCGCGACCTGCCAGGCGGGCTTCCACACGTACGCCGTCGAATGGGACCGCTCGACGGCGGTCGAGCAGATGCGCTTCTCGGTGGACGGGCAGACCTACCACACCGTCCGCGCGGACCAGGTGGACGCGAAGACCTGGACCGACGCCACGAACCACGGCTACTTCATCATCCTGAACGTGGCCATGGGCGGCGGCTTCCCCGACGCCTTCGGCGGCGGCCCGGACGCGGGAACCGTACCCGGGCACTCCATGGTCGTCGACTACGTCTCCGTCCTGCGCTCCACCGGCGGCACGACTCCCCCGACCACGCCGCCGACCACCCCGCCCACCACTCCCCCGTCCGGCAACCGCGACGCGTACACGGCCATCCAGGCCGAGTCCCACGACGACCAGGCCGGTACGGCCAAGGAGACCACCACCGACACCGGCGGCGGCCAGAACCTGGCGTCCCTCGGCAACGGCGACTGGGCCCTCTTCAAGGGCGTCGACTTCGGCTCCGCAGCCGCCCGGCAGTTCCGCGGCCGGGTCGCCAGCGGGGCGGCCGGCGGGGTGAGCGGGCTCGTCGAGGTCCGGCTCGACAGCCGCACCGCGCCCCCGGTCGGCAGCTTCTCGATCGCGTCCACCGGCGGCTGGCAGAACTGGCGCACGGTCCCGGCGAACATCACGGGCGTCACCGGCAGGCACGACGTCTACGTGACCTTCACCAGCGGGCAGCCCGCCGACTTCGTGAACCTCAACTGGTTCGACTTCGGCCACTGACCCGCCCGGACCGACCGGCCCCTCCGGCCCGTCCGGCCCGCCCGACCTGCGGGGCCGCCCCGGTGTCACCCACCGGGGCGGCCCCGCACCCCTGTCCGGCACCCGTCCCGGGGCCCGGCCGGGGCCGGATGCGCGGCGCCCGCGTTTGCTCCTCCCCATGCAGGGCAGCCGCCTGGACACACACTCATATGGCCCCGAACGGAGGCCCGGACATGTCAACCACCACACTCGTCGTGGGAATCGTCATCGCGGCGATCGTCGTGATCGCGATCGTCGCGACACTGTGGACGATGGCCCGACGCCGCCACCTGCGCGAGCGCTTCGGCCCCGAGTACGAACGCACGGTACGGGAAGAAGGCGGCACCCGGGCCGCCGAGCGGGACCTGCGGGCACGCGAGCAGCGCCACGACGAACTCGACCTCAAGGAACTCCCCGCAGAGCGCCGGCGTCAGTACGCCGACGCCTGGAGCGGGGTCCAGGAACACTTCGTGGACCAGCCCGAGGACTCCGTCGCCGAGGCGGACGAGCTGGTCTCGCGGCTGATGAGCGAACGCGGCTACCCCACCGAGGGGTACCAGGACCGGCTCCGCCACCTGTCGGTGGAACACGGCCGGACGCTGGACCACTACCGCGCCGCGCACGACGTCCGCATGAAGAGCGGCGGCGAGGGCGCGACGACGGAGGAACTGCGCGGGGCGATGGTGCACTACCGCGCCCTGTTCGAAGAACTGCTGACGGACCAGAGGAGCCGGTGACATGCCTACGCAGGGAGGCTCGTCGTTCAGGGACACGGACGGTCCCGGACCGACGACGGAAGACATCATGAACACGGGCGCGGGAACCGAGCCGGAGCCCGGCCGCGAGGCCGGCCTGGAACGCGACGCGGGTCTCGACCGCGACACCGGCCTGGAACGCGAGCCCGGTCTCGACCGCGATCGTGACCTGGACCGCGACCAGGACCCGGACCGGTCCGCCGTCTACCCCGGCGAGGCCACCACCGGCCTCGGCGCCGGCACGGCCGCCGACGACCGGGGCGGTACGGACGCCACCACCGCCTCACCGGCGAGCGACGACGAGCCGCTGCTCGGCACCGCGGACACGGAGGGGTACCGCAAGAACTGGAGCGAGATCCAGGGCCGCTTCGTCGACGACCCGCAGGAGGCCGTGCGCTCCGCGGACACCCTGGTGGCCGAGGTCATGCAGGCCCTGGCCGGCACCTTCTCCACCCGCAAGCAGGGGCTGGAGGCCCAGTGGAGCCGCGGCGAGCAGGTCGCGACCGAGGACCTGCGCGTGGCGCTCCAGCAGTACCGGTCCTTCTTCAACCGGCTGCTCAACACCTGAGCCCCGCACCCCTCTCACCCTCACTCGTCCGGGACATGGATGTGCAGTACGCAGATGTCGTCCCGGTTGCCCACGCGCCGCGCCGCGAGCGTACGGGCGAGGGTTTCGCCGAGACCGTCCCGCAGCAGCTGCCGGGCGGTCTCGGCGAGTCTGTCCAGCCCCTGCGCGATCTCCTCGTCCGGCTCCTCCACGAGCCCGTCGGTGTACAGCAGGAGGTCGTCGCCGGGCCGGAGGTCCACGGACGCCTGTCCGTAGACGGAGTCGAACACGGCGCCCAGCAGGGCGCCTTCGGGCTGTGGCAGGAAGGTCGCCCGGTCCTCGCGGATCAGCAGCGGAGGCAGGTGCCCGGCCCGCGCCCAGGTGAGCCGGCGGTCCTCGGGACCGTAGCGGGCCATGACCATGGTCGCGGTGGCGGGCGGCTCCGGACCGGGGTGCAGCAGCAGGTGGTTGAGCCGGCGCAGCACGGTGGTCGGGGCCGAGCCGGTGATGACCATGCCCTTGGCGGTGAACCGCAGCTGGGCCATGGTGCCGACGGCGGCGAGCCCGTGTCCGGCCACGTCGCCGACGACGAACAGGGCGCTGCGGTCCGGCAGTTCGATGGCGCTGTACCAGTCGCCGCCCACGTTCACCCCGCTGTCGGCGGCCACGTAGGCCACGTCCACGCACAGCCCGGCCAGCTCCACGGACTGCTCCGGCACCGGCAGGAGGGTGTCCTGGAGCCGGGCGGCGAGGGCGTGCTCGGCCTGGACCTTGCCGCGCTGGACGAGGACGGCACGCTCGCTCTCGCGCAGGGCCAGCTCGGCGTCGCGCAGCGCGGTCACGTCCTGGAAGAAGCCGTGCACCTCGACGGGGGTGCCGTCGGCGTCGGGCCGGGCCTCGACCACGAGCCGCAGATGGCGCACACCCTCCCCGGCGGTGATCCGGAACGGCTGGTCCACGGCCCGCTGCCCGCCTCCCAGCAGGCGCCGGACGGCCGCGCCCAGCCGGCCCCGGTCCTCGGGCAGCGCGTACCGGGGCAGTTCCTCCAGCCCGAGCGGGCCGAGGGCCGGGGCGCGGCCGAAGATCGTGTAGACCTGGTCGGACCAGGTGGCGGTGGCGTCCGTCAGGTTCCAGCCCGCCCAGCCGAGGTTCCCCAGGCGCTGCATGTCGGCGAGGCGGCGGGCCTCGCGGTCGCTGGTGTCGTGGCGGATCCAGGAGACGAGCAGGCGGCCGTCCAGCCGGGTGGCGCGTACGGAGTACACCGACTCGCGCGGGAATCCGGCGCCGGACTCCTGGTAGGTGAAGGGCTCGCCCTCGTACACCTCCCCGGTGGCGAGGGTGTGGGCGTAGCCCTGCCAGAGGGCGCCGCCGGAGACGGTGGGGTAGGTCTCCAGGACCCGGCGGCCGATGAGCTCCGCGCCCCGGCGCCCGGCGATGTCGACGGAGTCGGGAGCCGCCGCGTCGATGCGGTAGTCCTCGATCTCCCCGTCCGGGGAGCGCAGCGGGGTGAGCAGGACGGCGGGCCCGGAGAGCACGTCCAGGATGCGCTGGACGGCCGCGGCGCCCGCCTCGGCCGGCCGGGACGGTACGGCGTCGCCGTTCATACCTTGAGGATGGCACGCCCCAGGTCGTACGCGCGCTCCCGCGGCGGCCCGGGTTAGGCTCGGAGCAGGCCGCGAAAGGGATGGTGCGCATGTGTCGCTGGCTCGCCTACTCGGGTACGCCCGTGCTCCTCGACACCGTGCTCTACCGCCCTGAGCACTCATTGATCAACCAGAGTCTGCGTTCGCGCATGGGCGTCGAGTCCACCAACGGTGACGGTTTCGGCCTGGGCTGGTACAGCGCCGACGGCAACGGCACCCCGGCGGTCTTCCGGGACATCGGCCCCGCCTGGAACAACCGCAACCTCCAGGAGCTGGCCGCGCATGTCCGCTCGCCGCTCTTCTTCGCGCATGTCCGCGCGTCCACCGGCTCGGCGATCCAGCAGACGAACTGCCATCCCTTCCGGCACGGCCGCTGGCTGTGGATGCACAACGGCGCGGTGGGCGATTTCCAGCGGCTCCAGCGCGACCTGTGCATGGCCGTGGACCCGGCGCTCTTCCCTTCCATCGAGGGGTCCACGGACTCCGAGGTGATGTTCTACCTGGCGGTGACCTTCGGGCTGGACCAGGATCCGCCGGGCGCCGTGGCCAGGATGGCCGGTCTCGTCGAACGGCTCGGCAAGGAGCACGGAGTGGCCGAACCCCTCCAGATGACCATCGCGGTGAGTGACGGGAAGACGGTCTGGGCCTTCCGGTACTCCAGCCAGGGCCGCGCCCGGTCGCTGTTCTACAGCAGCAGGGCCGACACTGTCAGGGACCTGTACCCGGAGCTCGACTACCTCAGGGAGGTCTCCGACGACACGCGTATCGTGGTCTCAGAGCCCTTGGGAGATCTGCCCGGCATCTGGAACGAGCTTCCCGAGAGCAGCTACGCCGTGATTCCGTCCGGTCCGGAAACGGACTACCACCCCTTCATCCCGGAACTCTGACCCCACGCGCTGCGTGCGGGGTTCCGCGACGGGTACGCGCCCGTCAGCAGGGAACGTCCGGCGCCCGCCCGCGGCCCCCGGTGCATCCACCGGCCGCCCGGCGGCGTCCCCCGGCCGAAAGGACTCCCCATGGCACTGGCCCTGTCCCCGGCGACGCCCGGCCTCGACCTGGATCCGCTCGCCCCGCCCGCCGGCCGCGGGCAGCCACCCGCCGCCGCCCGGATGACCATGGGCGTGGAGGAGGAGTTCCTGCTCGTCGACCGCCGCACCCGGGCCCCTGTGGGCCGGGCGCCGCGCGTGATCGAGTCGGCCTCCCGGGCGCTGGGCTCCCTGGTGCAGCCCGAGCTGTTCACCGCACAGGTGGAGACGTGCACCAGCCCGACGGCGAGCACCGCCGTGCTGCGGGCCGAGCTGGCGTGGCTGCGGGCCGGGCTGGTGCGGGCCGCGGCCGCCGAGGACTGCCTGCTGGTGGCTTCGGGTACGGCCGTGATCCCGCCCGAGCCGCCGCTGACGGTCACCCCGGACGAGCGCTACCGGCGGATGGCGGTGCGCTTCGCCTCCGCCTTCGGGGACTACGACCAGGTGGTGTGCGGATGCCATGTGCACGTCGGGGTGGCCTCGCGTGCGGAGGCCCTGGACCTCGCCAACCGGATGCGTCCCTGGCTGCCGACCCTCCAGGCGATCGCCGCCAATTCCCCCTTCGACCGGGGCCGGGACACCGGCCAGGCCAGCTGGCGGGCGGTGCAGCACGCGCGCTGGCCCACGGTCGGGCCCGCACCGGTGCTGGACGAGGCCGCGTACGAGCGGATAGCCGGTGACCTGGTGCGCTGCGGGGCCCTGCTGGACCGCCGGATGATCTACTGGTACGCCCGCCCCTCCGAGCACGTGCCGACGCTGGAGATCCGCGTGGCCGACGTGAACGCCAGCCTCGACACCGTCGTCCTGATGGCGGCGCTCGTCCGGGGGCTCGCCGCCGTCCTCGGGGCCGAGGCGTACGAGGGCAGGCCCGCCCCGTCCCTGGAGTGCGGGCGGCTGCGCGAAGCCCACCGGCTCGCGGCGGTGCACGGGCTGGGCGGTGAGGGGCTGGATCCGGTCGGCGGGGCCCGGCTCCCGGCGTGGGAGCTGGTGGAGCGGCTGCGTGAGCGGGTGGCTCCGGGGGTGTGCGCGGCGGGTGACCTGCCCTTCGTGGACGGCGTACTCGACCGGCTGCGCGCGGAGGGCGACGGGGCCGCGCGGCAGCGGGCCGCCCATGACCGGCGCGGGCGGCTCACCGATGTGGTGGACGGCCTCGCGCGGACGACGGCCCGCGCCTGAGCGGCGTACCGGCGGGGTACGGCCCGCGCCAGGTTTCCCGTACCCCGCTCCGGGCACGCGCCCGACGAGGGGGGCCCACCGGCGACGCGAGAGGACCCACGCCATGGACGACCAGGGCGGAGCGGGCGGCGTACCGCTGCACGGCGACGACGAAGAGGCCCGGCGACGGGCACCCCATCCCGCACCCGGGAAGAAGGACCCCGGCGGAGACGGGACCACGCGCGCCGCGGACACCGACGAGGCGAGCCGGCTGGACCGGCCGGTCGGCGAGGAGGGCCCCGGCGGGACGAAGACCCGCTGGAAGGGCCCCGGACGCGGCGGCTCGGAAACCCCCCGGCGGCAGCACGGGCGTACGGGAGACACCCCGTGAGCCGGGGCGGCCGCGGCCACCACCGGTCACCCACCGGCCCGTCCCCGTCCTTCCTCGGCATCTACCTCAACGACCACCTGACCGGGGCGAACGGCGGCGTGGAGCTGCTGCGCCGGGCCGCGCGGGCACAGCGGAACGGCCCGTACGGGGCCTCGCTGGAATCCCTCGCGGAGGACGTGGCGCAGGACCGGGCCAGTCTGCGCACGCTGATGGCGGACCTGGACGTACCGGTGCTGCGGGCGCGGGCGGTGCTCGGCCGGGTCGCCGAACGGGCGGGCCTGCTCAAGCTCAACGGGCGGCTGCTGTCGCGCTCCCCGCTGAGCGACGTCCTGGAGCTGGAGGCGATGCTCGTGGGCGTGGAGGGCAAGGCGGCCTGCTGGCGCTCGCTGCGCGGCCTGGCCCGCACCGATCCCCGGATCGACGCCGCGGCCATGGACGAGCTGATCCGGCGCGCCGAGCAGCAGATCCGCACCCTGGAGGCGCTGCGCAGCGCCGCCGCGGTGAGCCTGTTCACCCGCGAGGCGCCGGACACCCCCGCCCGGCGCCACCACCGCGCTGCGTTCGGTTAGGCCGCCATCCGGTGCCGGGAGAGGCGCCGGGTGAGTTTCGGGGCCGGGGCGAGCGGAGCGGTGGCCATGCCCGCACCGGCCCGGAGGCCGTCGAGGAATTCCTCGACGGCCTCCACCGCCGTGTGGCGCGGCTCCCAGGACAGCTCCGCCCTGGCGCGGGCCGAGTCCATCAGCGGCAGCCGCAGGACGGCGTCGAAGAGGTCCGGGGAGGCGGGCACCAGGTGCAGCCGCCAGGCGGCGGCGAGCGCGGCCCGTACCGGGGCGGTGGGCACGGGAAGGCTGCGGGTGTCGAAGACCCCGGCGAGCACGTCCGCGTCCAGGGGAGGCTCCGCCGCCAGGTTGAAGGCCCCGCGCACCGGGAGCAGCGCGGCGGCCCGGTAGGCGGCGGCCGCGTCGTCGGTGTGCAGGGCCTGGAAGCGCAGCCCCTGGAGGTCGGGGAAGACGGGCAGCAGGCCGGGGCGGACGAGCCGGACCGGGAGGAGCCGCCCGGCGAAGATGCGGCGCTGCTCGGAGGCCGCCTGCCGCTTGAAGAGGAAGGCGGGGCGCATCCGTACGACGCGGATGCCGGGGTGGGTGTGCTCGTAGCCGTCGAGGAAGCGTTCGAGGTATGCCTTCTCGCGGGTGTAGGCGGCCTGCGGCCAGCCGTGCGTGGGCCAGGACTCGTCGACGGAGTGCTCCTCGGTGCCGGGCGAGTAGGCGCCGACCGAGGAGGCGTACACGAGGGCGGGGACCCGGGCCTCGGCCACGGCCTCGAAGACGCGGATACCACCGAGGACGTTGGTGCGCCAGGTCTCGGCGGGATGGTGGGTGGGCTGGAACTTCCACGCGAGGTGGACGACCACGTCCGCCCCGGCGAAGAGCCGGGCCAGGTCCGCGCCGCCCGGTTCCACGTCGGCGGCCTCCCAGCGGGTCTTCGGCGGCCGCCAGTCGGGCACCCGCCGGGCCAGGCCCAGTACGGAGGCCACGGCCGGATCCTCGGCGAGGGCGAGGACGACGCTGGTCCCGGCGTTCCCGGTGGCCCCGACGACCACGACGCGGATGCCCTCGCGCCGGGTGCCTTTTCCCCCGATGCCTTCGCCGTCTTCCTTCGGGTGCGGTGCGTGACGGGTCATGGTGCCGGCTCCTCTCGGACGGTTCGGTGACCGGCGGCGCCTCCGGTTCGCCTACCCGGGCCTTCCCTGCGCATGCCTTGTCCCCCGGCCGGCGGACACGGGTGCGTGAGGAACGGTTTTGTGGGGAGGCGTCCGGTGCGGGCACGCCCGCCCGGCCGGATTCCGGCGGCCGGAGCACGCAGCACAGCGCACAGGGAGGCACGAACCATGTCCGAGGAACAGATCTGGGGCTACCACGAGCACGCGGGCCACACACCGGGGCTCGACCTCGTCGGGTACAAGGTCGAGGCGACGGACGGCACCATCGGCCGGGTCGACAAGCACTCCGAGGGCGTCGACGACGCGCATGTCGTGGTCGACACCGGCCTCTGGATCTTCGGCAAGCGCGTACTGCTCCCCGCGGGCGTCATCGACCGTATCGACACGGTCGGGGAGACGGTCCACGTCGCCCGGACCAAGGAGCAGATCAAGAACGCGCCCGACTTCGACGAGGGCAGGTACGCGGCCGAGCCGGGCTACCGCGAGGAGTTCGCCCGGCACTACGGCCAGTTCCACTCGTAGGGGCGGGGATGAGCTACGTCAGCCACGACGGCGCCTACAGCCGGGACAGCCGCTACCTCACCGACCGGATCACCGCCGACGGCGAGGGCGGCTTCCCCGTCGCCCCGGACCGGTACCGGCTGGTCGTCAGCCGGGCCTGCCCGTGGGCGAGCCGGGCGGTCATCGTGCGGCGGCTGCTGGGGCTGGAGGCCGCGCTGCCGATGGCGGTGGCCTCCCCGACCCATGACGACCGCAGCTGGGACTTCGCCCTCGACCCGGACGGCCGCGACCCGGTGCTCGGGATCGCCCGGCTCCGGGAGGCGTACTTCGCCCGCGATCCGGGCTACGAGCAGGGCATCACGGTCCCGGCCGTCGTGGACGTGACCACCGGGAAGGTGGTGACCAACGACTTCCCGCGGATCACGCTGGACCTGTCCCTGGAGTGGACGGCGTACCACCGCGAGGGAGCCCCCGCCCTGTATCCGCCCGCGCTGCGCGCCGAGATCGACGCGGTGGACGCGGAGGTCTACGAGGACGTCAACAACGGCGTGTACCGGGCGGGTTTCGCCGGCTCGCAGAGGGCGTACGAGGAGGCGTACACGCGGCTGTTCGCGCGGCTGGACCGGCTCGCGGAGCGGCTGGGCGCCTCGCGCTACCTGGTCGGGGACACCCTCACCGAGGCGGACGTACGACTGTTCACCACCCTGGTGCGCTTCGACTCCGTCTACCACGGCCACTTCAAGTGCAACCGGCGCAAGCTGTCGGAGATGCCGGTGCTGTGGGCCTACGCGCGGGACCTGTTCCAGACCCCGGGCTTCGGTGACACCGTCGACTTCGAGCACATCAAGCGCCACTACTACCTGGTGCATACGGACATCAACCCGACCGGGATCGTGCCCGCCGGACCGGACCTCTCCAACTGGCTGGAACCGCACGGCCGGGAGGCGCTGGGCGGCCGCCCGTTCGGTGACGGGACCCCACCCGGTCCGGTGGCGCCGGAGGAGGCGGTTCCGGCCGGGCACACCCCGCTCCGGCCATGACCCGGCGCCCCGGGGCCCCCACCGGTTACGCTGCTGCGAGGCGGGGCCGCCGTCCGTGGACACCCTGGAGGACTCCCGTGCCCGAAACGCGTCCCGGCAGCCGTCCCACCCTGGAGGCCGTCGCGGCGCAGGCCGGTGTCTCGCGGGCCACCGCCTCCCGGGTGGTCAACGGCGGTGACGGGGTCCGGGCGCATCTCGTGGACCGGGTGCGCACGGCGATCCGGGACCTGGGCTACGTACCGAACCACGCGGCCCGCACCCTGGTCACCCGGCGGACCGGGGCGGTGGCGGTGATCATCGCCGAGCCGGAGGCCCGGATCTTCTCGGATCCCTTCTTCTCCCGCCAGGTGCGCGGTATCAGCAAGGAGTTGACCGCGCACGACACCCAGCTGGTGCTGCTGCTGGTGGAGGACCGGGGGGACTACGACCGCATCGAGCGCTATCTCGCCGGCGGGCACGTGGACGGCGCGCTCGCCTTCTCCCTGCACACGGACGATCCGCTGCCGGCCATCACCCGCCGCATCGGGATGCCCACGGTCTACGGCGGCCGCCCCGGCTGGACCGCCGGTCCGGGGGAGGACGCGGGCGTGGCCTATGTCGACGCGGACAACCGGGGCGGCGCGCGCGAGGCCGTACGGCATCTGCTGGCGCAGCGGCGGCGGCGGATCGCGCACATCTGCGGCCCGCTGGACCAGACCTCGGCAGCGGACCGGCTGAGCGGCTACCAGGACGTACTGCCGTGCGCGGGGCCCGAGTTGATCGCGGTCGGGGATTTCACCCCGGCGGGCGGGGCGCGGGCGATGGCCGAACTGCTGGACCGCAACGCCTCGATCGACGCGGTCTTCGCGGGCAACGACCTGATGGCCACCGGCGCCCTGCGGGTGCTGCGCGAGCGCGGGCTGAGCGTGCCGGGGGACGTGGCCGTGGTGGGCTTCGACGACGCGGAGCCGCTGGCGGAGAGCGCGGACCCGCCGCTGACGACCGTACGCCAGGACATAGAGGGCATGGGACGCACGATGGCGCGGCTGCTGATGGACACGCTGGCCGGCGGATCCGGCGGGCGGTCCGCACCCGGCGCGATCATCACCACCACCTCGCTGGTGCGGCGCGCCTCGGCCTGATCAGGCCCTGGGGCCCTGGCCCAGCCGTACGAGGGCCACGCGCCCGGAGGCCGCCAGCAGCCCGGCGAAGGGGCCCCGCGCCAGGGCCGCGTCGTAGGGGCCCAGCTCCTGCGGGGTGCCGTCGGCCGGCTCCAGGGTCGCGGTTCCGTCCAGGGCGACCACCAGCAGGGTTTCGCCCGCCCCGGCGGTGAGGCCGAGGCGGCCCCGGACGACGGCGGTCCGCGCCGCCGTGCCCCGCCGGTACATCACGTTGAAGTTGACCACGGGGCCCGCGATCAGCCGGCAGTCGGTCGGCTCGTCCCCGGCGAAGTCCTGCGGCGCGAACCGCTCGTCGACGAGCCGCCGTACGCCGCCCACGCGCAGGTCCATCCCCGCGCCCTCGACCAGGGTCAGGGTGCGGTCCACGCCGGGGAACGCCGAGAAGGGCCCGTCCCCGGCCACCTCCGCGAGGCTCACCCGCCACCGGAAGTCGTCCATGCCGGCGCCCTCGGGCCCGGTGGCGATCTCACGGGTGACTCCCCCGCCGTTCTTCCAGACGGCGGCGGCCCGGCCGGCCGCGCGCAGGACGGTGACCGCCGCTCCCCCGCTCACGCTCAGGCGCCCTTCTCCATGGTCGGGCGCAGCCGCCCCAGCAGGGCGTACAAGGTCGCGCTCTCGGTCTCGTCGAGGGTGTCCAGCGCGCTGTGGACGGCCTGCATCTGCTCGCGGACCACGCGGATGACCTGGCGGCCGGCGTCGGTGGCGACGACGTTCTTGACACGGCGGTCGGCCGGGTCCGGTTCCCGGCGGACCAGTTCCCGGGCCTCCAGGCGGTCGACGATGCCGGTCACGTTGGAGGCGTCGCACACGAGCAGGGCGGCGAGGCCCCGCATGGGCACCGGTCCGTCGAGCTGGGCGAGGACCTTGGCCTGGGTGGAGGTAAGGCCGTGCTGGGCGGCCGCCGCGGCGAACTCGCGCCACTGGGCGGTGCCGATGGCGGCGAGCAGTTCCAGCAGTTCCAGCTTGGTGGGGGCGTGCGGGGCGGTGTCGCTCATGGCGGAAGCGTACTCAGGATGCTTGACATTATCAATTGTTTACTTGACTCCCTCAAATATCCACGTCTACCGTCGGCCGAGTTACTTGATGACATCAAACATCGCCGTTCCGAAGCTCTTCTGCTCCGAAACATGAAGAAGGTCCCCCCAGCCATGAGCTCCCCCTCCCCCGCCGCCCCGGTCACCGGGGCCAGGAACGAGACGGTCGTCGTCTTCGCCCTGAGCCTCGCCGCCATGGTCGTGTCGATGATGCAGACCCTGCCGGTCCCGATCCTCGGCCTGATCCGCGAGGACCTGGGTGCCTCCGCCTCCGGTGTGAGCTGGGTGACCACCGCCACGCTGCTCTCGGCGGCCGTCTTCACCCCGCTCCTGGGCCGGTTCGGCGACCAGCACGGCAAGAAGCGCACCCTCGTCGCCGTGCTCGGCGTCATGGTGGCCGGCTCCGTCCTCACGGCGCTGGCCTCCACGCTCCCGCTGCTGATCCTGGGCCGGGTGCTCCAGGGCGCCGCCACCGCGATCTTCCCGCTGGCCCTGTCGGTGCTCCGCGAGGAGATCCGCCCGCAGAAGCTCCCGGGGGCGATGGCGCTGGTCAGCGGCACGCTCGCGTTCGGCAGCGGGCTCGCGCTCGTGGCCACCGGACTGCTCACCTCCGGGCCCGACGCCGACTACCGCGACGCCTTCTGGATGGCGACCGGCCTCGCCGTGCTCGCCCTGCTCGCGGTGGTCACCCTCGTCCCCGCGACCCGCACCACCACGGGCGGCCGCACCGACGTCCTCGGCGCGCTGACCCTCGGCTCCGCGCTCCTGCTGCTCCTGCTGTCGATCTCCCAGGGCCACGAGTGGGGCTGGGGCTCCGGCCGTACGCTGGGCGGCTTCGCCGGCGCCGCCGTCATGGCCGCCGTCTGGGTGCTGACCGAGCTGAAGGTCGCGGAGCCGCTGGTCGACATGCGGATGTTCGTGCACCGCCCGGTGCTGATGGCGAACCTCTCCGGGGTGCTCGTCGGCTTCGGCATGTTCGCGAGCTTCCTGGGCGTCTCGTACCTCGTCCAGATGCCCGAGGCGCTGACCGGCTACGGCTTCGACGCCTCGATCCTGCGCGCCTCCGTGCAGTTCCTGCTGCCCAGCGCGATCGTCTCGCTGCTCGCCTCCCCGATCGGCGGGCAGATCGTGCGCCACCGCGGCCCGCGCGTCGCCCTGGGCCTGGCCGCCGTGTTCGGCGCGGCCGGCTTCGCCTGGCTCGTCGTCGACCACCAGCACAGCCTGTCGGTGATCGGCTCCGGGCTGGTCGTCGGCGCGGCGGTCAGCTTCGGGTACGCCGCCATGCCCGCGGTGATCATGTCCAGCGTGCCCCCGCACCAGAGCGGCATCGCCAACGGCATCAACTCGATCTCCCGCTCCACGGGCAGCGCGATCGGCAGCGCCGTCGTGACCACGATCCTGGCCTCCCGGACCGTCGGGCACCTGCCGCCGGGGGTCCCCCCGCTGCCGGCCGAGTCCGGATTCACCCTCACCTTCGCGATCGGGGCCGTGGCCTTCGCCCTGGTCGGCCTGATCGGCTGGTTCGGCCTGCGCGGCGGGCACACCACCCTCGCGGCGGCCCCGGCACAGCCCGCCGCCACGCCCGCGAAGACCCCCGCCGCCGTCTGAGACCGGCACCCGGCGGTCCGCCCGGCGCGTGTCGCTCGCGCGCCGCGGACCGCCGGGCCTTGCATGGTGGAGGGATGAAGGCTACGGACGTCATCGCAGACGGGTTCGCGCGCATCCGGGAGACCGTGCACGAGGCCGTGGAGGACCTTCCGGCGGAGCGGCTGAACGCCCGCACCGATCCGGCGGCGAACTCGATCACCTGGCTGGTCTGGCACCTCACCCGCGTCCAGGACGACCACATCGCGGCCGCCGCCGACCGGGAGCAGGTCTGGGTCACCGGCGGCTGGGCCGACCGCTTCGCCCTCCCGCTGCCCGCCGGGGCCACCGGCTACGGGCACACCGCGAAGGAGGCCGGACAGGTCCGGGTCGACTCCGGCGGACTGCTGCTCGGCTACCACGACGCGGTGCACGAGCAGACCCTGCGCTACCTGCGGGATCTCGCCGCCGCCGATCTGGACGAGGTCGTGGACGACCGCTGGGACCCGCCGGTCACCCTCGGCGTGCGGCTGATGAGCGTACTGGCCGACGACCTCCAGCACGCGGGCCAGGCGGCGTACGTACGGGGCGCACTGGAGCGCGAGGAGAAGTAGAAGGGGGTGGCCACCCGTCCGGGTGGCCACCCCCTCCGAGGGTCAGGCGCCGCTCGCGTCGAGCATGCCCTCACGCTCGACGATCTTCACGCGCTCACGGCCCTGCGGCTCACCGAGCGCCTTCTCGGCGGCGTCCAGCCGGTACCAGCCCTCCCAGGTGGTGTAGCGCACGCTGCGCTCGCCGAGGAAGGACTCGACGGCGGCCGGCTCCGGCGCGGCCGGGGTGCCGAGGCGGCCCTCGGCGTGGTCCGCGAGCAGGTTCGCGACGGTCTCGTTCGCGTCGCCCTTGGTGTGGCCGATCAGACCGATCGGGCCGCGGCGGATCCAGCCCGTGACGTACGTGGACTGCATGGGGCCGCCCGCGTCGATCACGCGGCCGCCCTCGTCCGGGACGGTGCCCGACTCGACGTCCCAGGGGAGCTTGGGCAGCTCGTCGGAGAGGTAGCCGACGGCGCGGTAGACCGACTGCACGTCCCAGTCGGTGAACTGGCCGGTGCCCTTGACGTTGCCGGTGCCGTCCAGCTCGGTGCGCTCGGTGCGCAGGCCGACGACCTTGCCGTCCTCGCCCAGGATCTCGGTGGGCGACTCGAAGAAGTGCAGGAACAGCTTGTGCGGGCGCTCGCCGATGTCGCGGATGGCCCAGTTCTCCAGGGTCTTGGCGACCATGTCGGCCTGCTTGTTGGCGCGGCGGGCCGCTATCGAGCCCTCGTCGTAGTCGATGTCCTCGGGGTTGACGATGACCTCGATGTTGGGCGAGTGGTCCAGCTCGCGCAGCTCCATCGGGCTGAACTTGGCCTGGGCGGGGCCGCGACGGCCGAAGACGTGCACCTCCAGGGCCTTGTTGGCCTTGAGCCCCTCGTAGACGTTCGCCGGGATCTCGGTGGGCAGCAGCTCGTCGGCGGTCTTCGCGAGGACGCGGGCGATGTCGAGGGCGACGTTGCCGACGCCGAGCACCGCGACCTTCTCGGCCTCCAGGGGCCAGGTGCGCGGGACGTCGGGGTGGCCGTCGTACCAGGAGACGAAGTCGGCGGCGCCGTAGGAACCGTCGAGCTCGACGCCCGGGATGTCGAGGGCGCGGTCGGCCGTGGCGCCGGTGGAGAAGATCACGGCGTCGTAGAAGGAGCGCAGCTCGTCGAGGTTGATGTCGCGCGGGTAGTCGACGTTGCCGAAGAGGCGGACCTGGGGCTTGTCGAGCACCTGGTGCAGGGCGGTGATGATGCCCTTGATGCGCGGGTGGTCGGGGGCGACTCCGTACCGGATCAGACCGAAGGGCGCGGGCATCCGCTCGAAGAGGTCGATGGACACACCGGGCTCGACGGCGGCCTCGGACTTCAGCAGCGCGTCGGCGGCGTAGATGCCGGCGGGGCCGGCTCCGACGATTGCTACCCGCAGAGGGCGAGGCATGGCAGGGGTTCCCTTCGAGCGACGGCAAGGCGGATCAACGTGGATCAAAGGGAACCCTAAACGAAGGTAAGCCTAACCCAGCACCCGGTATCGCTTTATGACCCCATAACCCAATCTTATGACATCCCCAAGCCCTCCTTGGAGTATGGGGGAACTCGCTGGTCAGGCGGTACCCCGGCTGACACACTGGGGCCGCTTGATCACTCCAGGAGGACGCATGGCTGACGAAGCAGACACCCCGCAGGACGAATCCCCGGCCGATGCGGCCAAGCGCCGGTTCCGGGAGGCCCTGGAGCGCAACGCCGCGAAGGCCCACGCGCAGCAGTCCCATCAGAACCGGGCCAAGGTCCAGGGCTCCAGCGGCGCCGCGAGCGGCAAGAACAAGAAGGTCCGCCGCAAGAGCGGCTGACCCGCCGCGGAGGCGGCCGGCCCCGCCGCCCCGGGCGGCGGGGCACGGTCCGGCCCCTCCGGCATTGGGCCAGTCGGGTGAGGGGGCATAACCCCCGGCGCCGTCGGCAGTTGATCAGCGCGTCCCCGCCGTGGGCAGCCATCAACATTGCGACAGCGCGACCTAAGGATTCCCCAGATGCTCAAGAAGTTCATGGCCACCGCCGCCGCCACCGCCGCCGTGCTCGGTGCGGGCGCCGCAGTCGCCTCCCCGGCGATGGCGATCGGCAACGACGAGGGCGTGTCCACCGTCAACGGCAACGACTCCTCGCAGCTCTACGGCAACCAGGAGACCCACGGCGACCAGAGCCCGCAGCTCAGCGCCATCCAGGGCTCCCTGAACAAGCTCTGCGTCGGCCTGCCGGCCAAGGTCAACGCCCAGTCCCTGGTCGCCGTCCTCGCCAACATCGGTGTCCAGGACGTCAACGTCCTGTCCAACCCGCAGAACCAGCAGTGCGCCGAGAACTCCACCCAGGCGAAGGGCGACGAGGCCCTGTCGCACATCGCCAGCAACATCCCGATTCTCTCCGGCAACCTCTCCGCCGGCAGCTGATCCGGTTCGATCCCGCGCCGGTGGTACGCGTCACGCGTACCACCGGCGCTTTCGTTTGGTCTAGACCTTGACAGGTTCAGACCACTTCGCTTCAGTGGGGCCTGTTGTTGCCCCCCACGGCAATTCCCCCCACCGAAGGAGCAGTTACGTGATACGTGCGCTACGCCGCCGCGCCTTCTCCCTGGCCGCCGCGGCGGCCGTGACCCTCGGCCTCGCGGTCGCCCTCCCCTCCTCCTCCGCCTCCGCGGCGGCGCCCTGCGCCTCCCCGTGGGCCTCCTCCGCCGTCTACACGGGCGGGATGAACGCCTCGTACGGCGGCCGCAACTGGCAGGCCAAGTGGTGGACCCAGGGCGAGACCCCCGGCACCACCGGCCAGTGGGGCGTCTGGGCCGACCAGGGCGTCTGCGGCGGCGGCGGCCAGGACCCGGATCCCGACCCCTCCGGATTCGTGGTCTCCGAGGCCCAGTTCAACCAGATGTTCCCGAACCGGAACCCCTTCTACACCTACAAGGGCCTGGTCTCGGCGTTGTCCGCCTACCCGGGCTTCGCCAAGACCGGCGACGACACCACCAAGCGCCGCGAGGCCGCCGCCTTCCTCGCGAACGTCTCGCACGAGACGGGCGGGCTCGTGCACATCGTGGAGCAGAACACCGCCAACTACCCCCACTACTGCGACGCGACGCAGCCGTACGGCTGTCCGGCCGGGCAGGCGGCCTACTACGGCCGCGGGCCCATCCAGCTCAGCTGGAACTTCAACTACAAGGCGGCCGGCGACGCCCTCGGCATCAACCTCCTCGCCAACCCGTACCTCGTGGAGCAGGACCCGGCCGTCGCCATGAAGACGGCGCTCTGGTACTGGAACACCCAGAACGGGCCGGGCACGATGACCGCCCACGCCGCGATGGTCAACGGAGCGGGCTTCGGCGAGACCATCCGCTCCATCAACGGCTCCCTGGAGTGCAACGGCGGCAACCCCGGCCAGGTCCAGAGCCGCGTCTCGAAGTACCAGAGCTTCACCCAGCTGCTGGGCGTCACCCCCGGCTCGAACCTGAGCTGCTGAGCGGGCCCGCCCCGGCGGTCACCGCGTGCGCAGCGCGGTGGCCAGCTGGGCGCGGGAGCGGACGTCGAGCTTCTGGTAGATCCGGGTCAGCCGGGCCTCCACCGTCTTGACGCTGAGGAACAGCTTGGCCGCCGCCTCCTGGTTGCTGGCCCCCTGGCTGACCAGCAGCGCGAGACGGACCTCGGCCTCGGTGAGGACCGCGGCCGGGGAGGCGCCGTCGCCCGCCGTGTCACCCGGCGCCGGCTCCCGGGCGAGATCCGCCCAGGGGCCGGCGCCGGCCCGTACGAAGACCTCGGCCGCCGCGCGCAGCGCCGCGCGGGCCGGGGCCCGGCGTCTGCGGCGGCGTTCGACACGGGCCAGGGCCAGCAGCGTACGGCCGCGCTCCAGCGGCAGGCCGAGGGAGTCGAAGCGGTGCGCGGTGTCCTCCAGCAGGCGGACGGCCGCGTCGGCCTCGCCGCGCGCGGCGAGGCACAGGGCCTCGGCGCGGTCCAGGGCGGCGAGCACCCCGGTCCGGCCGAGCCGCAGGGCCACCGGGCGTACGGAATCCAGCAGCTCGGCGGCCTCACCGGGGGCGTCGGCGGCGGTCAGGGCCTCGGCCAGCTCCCCGTGCCAGCGCAGGATCGAGGGGTCGACCACCTGCTGGGCGGCCTCCAGCGCGGCGACGCGGCGCAGGGTGGCCACGGCCTTGGCCGCCTCGCCCGTGGCCAGTTCCACCAGGCCGAGGGCGTGCAGGCTGCGGGAGAGGAAGACCTGGTCCTGCTCCTCCTGGGACGCCTGGATGCCGCGCCGGGCGTATCCCTCGGCGCGGGCGAAGCTGCCGCCCATGGTCTCGGCCATGGCGGCCACGTACCAGGCGGGGCCCGGGGAGAGGCCGGCCTCGATGGTCAGTTCCAGGGCGCGGCGGGCGTGCGCGGAGGCGGATTCGCAGCGGCCGCTGCGCAGTTCGACCTCGGTGAGGCTGCGCAGGACCTCGAAGACGTCCTCGGCGGAGCCGGTGCGCTGGACGGCGGGGAGGAGCACCATGAGCTGGGCGCGGGCGTCGGTGAGCCGGTCGTCGAAGAGGGCGTGGCGGACGGCGAGGTACTGCGGGGCGTTGCGCATGCCGAGGGGGACCTCGGGGGCGGGCAGGGCGAGGGCTTCGGCCAGGATCTCCTCGGCGCCGGTGTCGCCGAGGATGCGGCCCATGCGGGCGCGGACGGTCAGGGCCATGGCCTCGGCGGTCCGGTCCCCGCCGAGGGCGGCGAGGGCGCGTGCCTCGGCCGCGGCGTCGCAGGAGCGGATGGGGTCCCCGTCGCTGAGGTTGTGCTTCCAGGCGATGCGCAGCTGGACGGCGGCCTGGAGCGAGGGATCTCCGGCGGCCTCGTCCATGGCGTGGGCGAAGGTCTCCTCCAGGGTGCCGAGGGCCTGTCCGGCGGCGTCGATCACGGCGAGCCGGGCCCGGACCCGGTCGGCGGGCGAGGAGTCGCGGGCGAGGACGGCGCGGGTGGCGCGGCGGGCGAGGTCGGCGCGGCCGGACCAGCCCGCGTCCTCGGCGGCGCAGACCAGCCGGGCCAGTTCCTCGCCGGCCAGCCAGGAGGGGGTGCGTTCGGCGGCGAGCAGTCCCAGTTCGGCGGCGAGGGCGCGCTGGCCGCGGCGGCGGCAGACGGCGGCGGCCTCGGTGATCTCCGCGGCGAGCCACTGGTCGGGGGTGTCGACGGCGAGCGCCCGGTGCCGTACGGCCTGGACGGGGTCGTCGACGGCGTCGGCGAGCGCGGCGTGGCCGGCGGCGCGCTCGGGCCAGCCGGCGTCGGCGGCGAGGGTGGTGGGCAGGGCTCCGGCGGCGAAGGCGACGGTGCCGTCCTCGCCGACCCGGACCAGCGCGGCCCGTTCCGCCTCGGCCAGCTCGGCTTCGGCGTCGGGGCGGCCGGCCCGGCGCAGCAGGGAGACGGTGGGGCGGGCGGCGAGGGCGGCGAGCAGCAGGGTGCGGCGGGCCTGGGCGGGGACTCCGGCGAGCAGCCCGCGGGCCACGTCGCGGGCGCGTCCGGAGACGGGCAGGGGGTCGGCGTGGTGGGCGCTGCCGTCGCGGGCCTCGGCGGCTTCGGCGAGGGAGTGGCCGAGGGCGAGGGCCAGGCGCGGGTTGCCGCCGCTGGCCTGGTGGATGCGGCCGGCGAGGCGGGCGGGCAGGCCGTGGTGCATGAGGAGTTCGGCGAGCTCGTCGGCGCCGAGCGGGGGGACCCGTATCGCGGGGGCGTCGGCGCCGCAGAGAGATGCGCCGACGGAGGCTCCGCCCTGGACGCGTTCGGCGGCGAGGACGCGGACGCGCGGCGGGGTGAGGCGCAGGGCGAAGCGGAGCAGGTCGGTGCTCTCGGCGTCGAGCCACTGGGCGTTGTCGAGGACGAGCAGGACGGGCTGGTGGGCGGCGAGGGTGCGCAGGACCTCGACGACGGCGAGGCGCAGGGCGATGTGGTCGCGGCCGGCCCGGGGGGCGTCGGCCTCGCGGCGCAGCAGGGCGATGGCGGTGCGCTGGGGGCCGGAGAGCCGTTCCAGGGCGGCCGGGGGTACGGAGGCGAGGAGGGCGGCGGCGGACGCCTCGGGTATCCACTGGTCCGCGGCCTCGGGGGCGAGGCACAGCACGGTCTCGTGGCGTGCCTCGGCCGCGGCCGCGACGGCGCGCGCGACCTCGGTCTTGCCCGCTCCGGCGGGTCCGGTGAGGTGGGCCCGGCCGTGCGTGGTCAGCGCGCGGTCGACCGCCTTGATCAGTTCACCGTTTCCGACACTTGTGTCAGCGTGCCCCGTCGCCGCCACCACGCACAGCCACCAGCCTTCCAGTCCCCAGCTCCTGTGCCCTTCCTGTGAGAGGCGAGAATACGAGGTCGGACGCCGGTGGGACCCGGATTGTGACGCAGAATTCAGTCGAGGGACGCGGAAACCCCGGCGGACCTGCCGATACGCGGGGTATCGGCAGGCCCGGGGATTCCATTGGTCCGTACTATCGCTCCGTCACACCGAGTTGGCGTTCCGGACCGAGCCGGTCCGAAGGGGTCAGAAGGTGAGCTTCCAGGAGTCGATCTTGCCGGTGTCGCCACCGGCGTTGTCGTTGACCCGGAGCTTCCAGGTGCCGTTGGCGACCTCGGAGGAGGCGTTCACGGTGTAGACCTGGTTGATGTTGGCGGTGCCGCCGCCGGTCCGGTTGTGGACCGTGTAGACGGAGCCGTCCGGGGCGACGAGGTCGACCTTGAGGTCACCGATGTAGCTGTGGACGATGTTCACGCCGACCTTGAGGGCGGCGGGAGCGTTGCCGGCCACACCGCTGACGGTGATGGCGCTCTCGACGGTGGTGTTGTCACCGATGGCGACGTCCGTGGTGTTCTCGAAGCCCGGGGTGGGCTGCGTCGAGGTCACCGCGGCGACGGTGGCGGTGGCGTCGGCGAGGCCGGCGCCGCAGCCGCCGGTGCAGGTGCCGGCGAGCGGACGGGCGTTGTTCTTGATCGCCGTCTCGATCTGGGCGGGGGTCAGCGAGGAGTTCGCGGACTTGAGCAGCGCGGCGAGGCCCGCGATGTGCGGGGCGGCCATGCTGGTGCCCTGGTACGGCTTGTAGTTCTCGGCGCCCGGGGTGGTGGTGCCCGCGTTCAGGGTCGAGAGGATCGCGTTCTCGGGGGTGGTGACGGTGCCGGGCGTGTCGGTGGCGCGGCGGGTCTCACCGCCCGGGGCCGAGATGTCGATGATCGAGCCGTAGTTGGAGTAGTACGAGCGGTCACCGGCGCGGTTGGTCGAGGCCACGTTGATGACGTTGTTGCAGCTGGCGGGCGAGTACCCGGCGGCGTCCGCGTTGCTGTTGCCGGCGGCGACGACGACGGTCGTGCCGCGGGCGACGGCCGCGTTGATCGCGTTCTGGTAGCTGGTGCCGCAGGCGCCGGGGCCGCCGAGGCTCATGTTGATGACCTTGGCCGGGGTGGCGTTGGCCGGGACACCGGCCACGGAGCCGCCGGAGGCCCAGGTGATGGCGTCGACGATGTCCGAGGTGGAACCGCCGCACTTGCCGAGCACGCGGACCGGCTGGATCTTCGCGCCGTAGGCGATACCGGCGACACCCTTGGAGTTGTTCGTCGCGGCGGCGATGGTGCCCGCGACGTGGGTGCCGTGCCAGGAGGAGTTGCTGGCCTTGGAGTTGAGGCCGCACTCGCCGTCGGTGGCGTTCCAGTCGCCCTCGTCGGCCGGGTTGCTGTCGCGGCCGCCGCCGTCACGGGCGTAGGCGGCGCTGCTGATGAAGTCGTAGCCGGCCACGATGTTCGGGGCGACGTCCGAGTGGGCGACGTAACCGGTGTCGATCACGGCGACGGTGACGCCGGAGCCGGTGGTCCTGTCCCAGGCACCGGGGACGTTCATGCCGGCGGTGGGCTCGAAGAGGTCCCACTGCTTGGCGTAGTCGGTGTCGTTCGGGGTGACGGCCATGGCGTAGGCGCGGGTGTCCGGCTCCACGTAGGCGACGTCCGGGTCGGCGCGGAACTGGGCCATCACGTCGGCGGCCTCGGCCGGGGCGACGGTCCCGCCCAGGTTCACCAGCGCGGCGCCGGTGCCCAGACGGCGGTCGAACTTCGCCTTCTTGCCGGCCTTCTTCCCCTTGGCGGCGGCGTCGTCGGCGGCGGCGGTGTTGGAGCTGGCCTCGGTGGCCGAGGACTTGTAGCCGACGATCAGGTTCTCAACAGGCGCCGTGGCGGCGGTCGTGGCCGCGGGGGCCGCGGTGGGGTTCTCGACGGCCACGGCCACGGTGGCGGTCGCGGTGCCGGCGAGCAGGGTGACGGACATGGCCACCACGGATATGAGCCTGCGTCTCGTTGCGTGCACGTGATCCCTTTCGAGGGCCGTTTCCGGGCAGGCCGGAGCGGCCGGTCGGTGCAGTGTGGGGGTGGTTCCGGCGGCCGCGGGGCCGGGAGCGAGTTGGTCGGTCTCGCCCCGGCCGCCGCCGCACGCCACGTCGTCCCGGCCGCAACGGCGAGGCTGGGGCGACGGCGTCCCGGATCCCTTTCCCTCCCGCGGGGCCTACACGCCATGTGGGGTTGGCGTGTGAACCGCCCGGTCGGGGGAAGATCGCCGGTGGGCAGACAGTAGGCAACGCGGGGGTGAACTGGATACGGGGAAAACCCTTGTCCGCCCCCTGCCACTCCCCCCGGATCCCCCTCCGCACCGGCTCTGAGCAGGCATGTCACCGGACGGCGCGAGGAGGGGCGGCCCTCAGCGCGGCGGGTGGAGCCTGCGGAAGGCGGTCCAGCTGTTCTCGTTCGGCTCGGTCCACTTCTCCGGTGCGTGGGCGAATGCGGGGTGGTGGCCGGCGATGAACTCGCGGGTGCGCGCCGGGACCCGCTCGTACGAGTCGAGCTTGCGGCCGCGGCAGTGGTAGGTGAGGCCGCCGGGGCGCGGGCCCTGCTCCATCCAGGGCAGCCAGGGGGACATCCGGGTCCAGGACATCGTCGCGGGGACGCTCACCGCGTCGGTGGACAGGACGGTAGCGGGCGCGAAGAACTGGAAGAGTTCCAGGGCCCGGTAGGTGTCGTCGGCCGAGTTCCGCGGGTACTGCGCGACCGGCAGCGGCGAGGGGTGGGAGAGCGGGATCTCCAGGCTGAAGCAGACCTGGTCGCCGAGGTCGGTGAGCGGGACCGGGAAGGGCCGCAGCATCAGGTTGGCCGGGTCGTTCCAGATGTGCTCCACCGCCCTGCCCTCCCAGGTGTCCAGGATCTCCCGGGTGAGGGGGTCGAGGTAGAAGGCCGCCTCGCGGGTCAGGAGCCGGTAGCCGCCGCTCTCCTCGTCCGGGACCAGGCGCGCGACGTTGATCCCTTCGAAGCCGAAGAGCCTCTGGTAGGGCTCGCCGGGGGCCCAGGAGTGGATGTCGCCGGTCCACCAGTAGGTGACCTCGGCGCCGTCGAGGGAGGCACGGGTGCGGGCGAAGGCGGTCAGGAGTTCTGCGGGGGTCGCGGCGTGTGTCATGGGGCCACTGTGCGGGCCGGTGCCGCGGGGGGACAAGCGACCCCACGGACAACTCCGGTTCCCGCAAAGGCGGAACGATTCCGCGTACGGGTCCGGGCGCCCCCGGAGTTCGCTCCGGCGAACGCCCCTCACGGTGGCCGGTTGTGCCGGGTCCCCGCCCGGCCCCCGGGCCGCGGGTTGACGGCGGCGGACGAACCGGCGACGGTGACCGCCATGTGGATGGAACACCGACTGCTCGCCCTCGCCGTCTGCCTGCTCCTGGGCGGCGGACTGACCGCCGCGGCCGTGGGTGCCTCGCGTACAGGCGGCCCGCACGCGGCGGCGGGCTCCGGCCGTCCGGCGCCGTCCGACTACGTGGACATCCGCGAGGTCCCGGTGGCCGCGGAGCCGGCTCCTCCGGCGGGCGCCGAGGGCTCGCCGGGGTCGGTGGTCGTGGAGTGCGGCCGCAACGAGGAGCGGCACTACAACGAGGACAACGTGGTGGTCTCGCCGGGCCTGCGCTCCGGCGCCCACCACACCCACGCGTACGTGGGCAACCTCTCCACCGACGCCCTCTCGGTGGACGCCACCCTCGCCGCGGCCCCCACCAGCTGCACCGGCGGCGACCGTTCCGCCTACTACTGGCCCGTGCTGCGCCGCCCGGACCGCCCGGGCCTCCTCCCGTACGAGACCACCGCGGGGCACGGCAACAGCGGCGAGATCCTGCGGGAGAGCTCCGTACGCGTCGAGTACCGGGGGAACCCGGTGGCCGAGGTGGTGGCCATGCCGCCCTCCCTGCACGCGATGACCGGCGACGCGGTGGCCCGTACGGCCGGGAGCGGGGCCCAGGTCCGGGCCCGCTGGGGCTGCTCCGGCTCCCCCGACCGGCCCACCACCCGCTATCCGCGCTGCCCCGAGGGCGACCTCCTCACCCGCACCCTCGTCTTCCCGAGCTGCTGGAACGGCCTCGACACCACCAGCCCCGGACACCGCTCCCACCTGCGCTTCCCCTCCGCCGCCGGGGTCTGCCCGGCGGGCACCTTCCCCGTACCGGAACTGCGCCTCTCGCTGGCCTACAAGGTGCCCGCGGGGGCGCCCGTGGCCGTCGACTCCTTCCCCGAGCAGCGGCACAGCCCGCTCACCGACCACGCCATGTTCGTCAACGCGATGACCGGATCCCAGATGGCCGCCGTGGTCGACTGCCTCAACTCGGGCCGCACCTGCCGGACATGAGTGACGCAGCTCACATGAACCGTCCGGCCTCCGGTGGCGTGTTCCGACCGCACCACCAGCGAGGAAAGACGGAGAGGGTGAGATGGCCGGACCACTGTGGCCCCGAAGTCGGCGGGGCTCGACCGACGAGGTTCTGATCAGATCGGTGTACGAGGAACACGGCAACGCGCTGCTCGCCTACGCCACCCGCCTGACCGGGGACCGCGCCGCCGCCGAGGACGTCGTACAGGAAACCCTCATCCGTGCCTGGCGGCACTCCGAGGTCCTGGTCAACGGGAAGGGCTCGGTACGCGGCTGGCTGCTCACCGTCGCCCGGAACATCATCACCGACCGGTACCGGGCGCGGGCCGCCCGGCCGCCGGAGGTCTCCGGCTCCGCGGCCGCTCCCCCGGTCGAGGCGGATCACGCCGACTCGGTGGTGGACAGCATGACCGTCCTGGGCGCCCTGGACCGGCTCTCGCCGGAACACCGGGACGTGCTCAAGGAGTTGTACTACCGGCAGCTCAGCGTGGCGGAGGCGGCGGACACCCTCGGGATCCCGGCGGGTACGGTCAAATCGCGTTCGCACTACGCCCTCAAGGCCCTGCGCGACGTCTTCCGGGACGACGGACTGCGGGAGAGCGCCGGAAGAGACAGAAAACGATCGGGCAGGCCGCCCCAGCAGCCGTCCGGACTGCGTGAGGTGGTGGCATGAACGGGCAGCGGCACGAGGAGGAACTGCTCGGTCCGTACGTGCTCGGCGTCCTGGACGCCGAGGAGGCCCGCCGGGTCGAGGAACACATGGGCGGGTGCGTGCGGTGCCGGGAGGAGGTGACCGCCTTGCGTGAGATGGAAGCGGCACTGGGCGAGGTGCCCGAGGAGGCGTTCCTCGACGGGCCGCCGCAGGGCGGGGACCTGATGCTCCAGCGCACCCTGCGGCAGATGCGCGGCGAGCGGACCGGCGAGCGGCGCAGGCGCACGGGTTTTGCGGGACTGGCCGTGGCCGCTTCGCTGGCGGCGGTGTTCTGGGCCGGCACCCAGCTGGGCTCGGAGGACCAGGGGGCCGTGGCCCTGCCGCCGGTGCCGCCGTCCCCGACGGCTTCGGCGGACCCGTCGCAGCCGCCCAAGGGGACGCGGAACCTCTCCGCGACCGACCCGTCCACCGGGGCGCGGCTCACCGTGCAGATGACCCCGGCCAGTCAGTGGGTGCGGCTGCGCGCGGCGGTGACGGGGGTGCCGCCGGGTGAGCGGTGCCGGCTGGTCGTGGTGGCCAAGGACGGGAAGCGCACGACGGCGGGCAGCTGGGTCGTCGGCGGCCAGAGCCCGGAGAAGAGCGAGGGCAAGGGCGCGGCGCTGGACGGTTCGGCGGCGGTGGATCCGGCGGACGTGAAGGCGGTCCTGGTGGAGAACGAGTCCGGCAGGACGTTCGTGTCGGTGCCGGTCTGAGGACCCGCGCCGGCGGTGGTCCGGGCCGCGAGCGGTGAATCGGGCCGCCGGCGTGGTCCGGGCCGCCGGACGTGACGGAGCCCGGGAGCATATCCAGCTCCCGGGCTCCTGTGTGCCACCCAATTGCGCACACCGGCTCGTTGAAGAGTCGCGGATCATTCTGAGACCGACGTGTTCTACCTTTGAACTACCGCGCCACGGGGAGAGGCGCAGGGGGGACTTGAACCCCCATCCGTCGATGATCGTCCGCGCTCGGTCGATCCGGTGTTCGGCGGCGAATACTGAGACTGGAGCGAGAATCTGAGATTTACGGGGGTGTGACACGACAGCCACAGCCCCGGTCAGCTTCAACATCAGTTTCAGCTTGCGCTTCCGCGCACCCCCCGCGCTCAAACGGGGGGCGATCGTGGGGCTACCGGAAGAGGTAGCCGAATACCGCGTCGCCGATCCGCTGGTCGGTGACCTCGGTGCTGTTGGCCTCCTCGCGGGCGAACTTCACGGCCTGCTGGAGCTTCTCGATCCGGTCCAGCAGCTCGTTCACCCGGCGGGCGGGCAGGGCGCCGGAGAACTTCACCGTGGTCCAGTACCCGACGGCGACGTCCTCGTAGTAGACCTCGACCTGCGCCGGGTGCTTCTCCGTGGCCTCCGCCTTGACGTGGTTGCGGGGCACTTTCTTGGTACGGATGGTGCGGACGGGGTCCGTCTTCCACGAGTCGGTGGACGGGTCCAGGTTCCACGCCTCGGAGGCGTCCAGCACCGGCAGCTTGCGCACGAAGGCGTGCAGATCGGTGAGCTGCTTCTCCAGGAAGAGCAGGTACGGCACGGGCACCTGCGGCAGCAGGACCGTTCCGTCCACCACCACATCGGCGGACGCGCTGCGGTTCGCCCAGTCCTTGGTCGCCGTCACGTCGAACAGCCGCGTCAGCGTGGCCGCCGTGGCCCGCAGCACGTCCTCCGCCTTGACCTGCACCCGGGTGGACTCGGGCGGCAGCTGCTCGCCCTCCTCGTCCTTGGGCTGGTACGTCCGCGAGATACCGGCCAGCAGGGCGGGCTTCTGCACGTCGTGGTGAGCCTGGGTGAGCTCCTGGAGGGACTTGGACTTGACGCCCTTTTCGACTGCGATGATCTGATTCAGCTTCGGCACGGGCTCAACCTAGCAAGCGTTCGTACGATCATTCACCCGCATTTCCCGCCCGCCGCGCCTCCGCGCCCTTCCCGCACCCCTCACACCCCTCACACCCGTCACACCCGGACTGATCATCACATTGCACTCCATGACATCCTGTGTCGTCACCACTCGCCGGACGGAATCGGCGGACGTCCGGGGAACTTGGGGAAAGTCGATGAGGCTCTGCTTCCTGGTGGAGGAGCACTACCGCCACGACGGCATGCCGAACGAGGTGATCCGGCAGCTGACCGCCTGGGGCCACCACGTGGACGTGGTACGGCCGGGCGGCTCGCTGCTGCGCATGACCGAGGTGGTCGACGCGGGCGCGCACGACGCGTGGGTGCTCAAGACCGTCTCCGGCGGCCCGGGTCTGACCCTGCTCGAAGCCGCCGCCGCAGCGGGCACCACCACCGTCAACGACGCCCGGTCGATCCGCGGCGTACGCGACAAGGCGCTGGCGGCGGCGATCGGCCGCGTCCGGGGGCTCCCGCTGCCGCCGACCTACGCCGTCGCCCACCCCGCGCTGCTGCGGGAGATACCGGCGGCCGAGTACCCCCTCGTCGTCAAGCCCGCCGACGGCAGCTCGGGGCGCGCCGTGCACCTGGTGTCCTCGCCCGGCCTGCTGGAGGTGCTGCTGCCGCGGCTCGCGGGCGAGGGCATGCTGATCGCGCAGCCGTACGTACCGAATTCGGGCACGGACATCAAGGTGTACGCGGTCGGCGGGGAGCTCTTCGCCACCGAGCGCTGCTCCCCGCTGCACCCGGACCCGGCGGTGCGCGAGCGCCGGGTGCCGCTGTCCTCGGAAGTGGCCGCGATCGCCGCGCAGGTGGGGGCCGTCTACGGACTCGACCTGTACGGGGTGGACGTCCTGCTGGGGCCGGACGGGCCCGTGGTGGTCGACGTGAACGACTTCCCGAGCTTCCGTCAGGTGCCGGACGCGGCCGCCCGGGTGGCGCGCGCGGTGCTCGACCTGGCGGGGGCGGGAGGTACTGCTCCGGCCGCGCCGATGCCGTCCGCGCGGCCCCTGTCGATCCCGGCGCAAGCCTCGGCCGGGGCGGGGGACGCCGGATGAGGATCGGCCTGATCACCCCGGAGCCCGGCCATCCGCTGCTCGCGGACACCACCGCGCTGCTGGAGCCGGAGCACACGGTGGTGGCGCTGGATCCGGTGTCTGCCGGGGCTTCGGCGGGGAACACGCTACGGTCCCTCCCCCTGGCCGATGTCTACCTGTTGAAGTCCCGCACGCCGGAGGCGCTGGACCTCGCCCGGCACCTGGAGGAGCGCGGGGCACCCGTGGTGAACTCCGCCGCCGCCACCGCCCTGGTCCAGGACCGGACGGCCATGGCGGAGCGAGCCCTCCGGGCCGGTCTGCCCTTCGCGGCGACCCGTACCGTCGGCCCGCTGGCCGCGTGGGCGGCCGTACGGGAGCTTGCCGGGCCGGTGGTGGTCAAGAGCCGGCGCAGCCGCCGCGGCGACCTGGTGGCCCGGGCCGATGACACCGCCGCGCTGCGCGCGCTGGCGCGAGACCGGCCGGAGGAGCCGGTCGTGGTCCAGGAGTACGCCCCGAACAACGGCTGGGACCACAAGCTGTGGGCGATCGACGGCCAGGTCTTCGCGGCCCTGCGCCGCTCGGAGCTGTCCCCGGAGGGCCGCGGCCCGACCCGGCCCCTCCCGCTCGACGGGCTGCCCGCGGGCTGGGAGGACCTGGTCCGCGAGGTGGGGGCCGTGTTCGGCCTGGACGTCTACGGCGTGGACCTCATCGACACGGGCGCCGGGACCCCGCTCATCGTGGACGTCAACGCCTTCCCGGGGATCCGGGGGCAGGCGGGGGCGCCGCGCGCGCTGGCGGAGCTGGCGCTGAGGAGGGGCGGGGGCGCGGGAGCCGGCTGAGGCGGGCTCCGCCGCGCGGCCCCGGCAGGTCCGGACGGGGGAAAGCCGGGGGCGAGGGGTGGCGGTGGCCCGGTGTCGCGGCGCGGGCGGGCGGCGGGCCCGGTGAGGATCGGGGCATGGGCGTCGTCCTGCCGGTCCTCTTCGCGCTGTTCGCGGCGTTCAGCAACGCGCTCGCCACCGTGCTCCAGCGGCGGGCCGCGCTCACCGTGCCGCAGAGCGACGGCTTCCGTCCCGGCCTGGTGCTGGACCTGCTGCGGCGGCCGGTCTGGGTCGCCGGGATCCTGGCCGTGATCGCGGCCGGGGTGGGGCAGGCCGCGGCGTTGGCCACGGGTGCGCTGGCCCTCGTACAGCCGCTGTTCGTGCTGGAACTGCCGCTCGCCCTGCTGATCGCCTCGCTGCTGACGCGGCAGCGGCTGCCGCGTTCGCTGTGGCTGGCCGTGGCGGCCGTCGTGGCGGGGCTCGGGCTGGCGCTGGTGGCCGCCTCGCCGGCGGGCAACCGTACGGATGTACCGCCCGCGCGGTGGGTGGTGGCGCTGAGCGCGTGCGCGGTGGTGGTGGCGCTGCTGGCGGTGACCGGCCTGCGCCGGCCGCCGGGGCGCTCGCGGGCGGTCTGCCTGGGCGCGGCGACGGCCGTCTGCTACGCCCTGACGGCGGCGCTGATGAAGTCGGCGGTGCACGTGCTGGACGAGCACGGCCTCGGGGCGTTTCTGACCACCTGGGAGACGTACGCCTTCGGCGCGACCGGCATCTGCGCCCTGCTCCTGCTGGAACACGCCATGCAGGGCGGCCCCCTGGTCGCCTCCCAGCCCGCACTCACCCTGGGCGACGCGAGCGTGAGCATCGCCCTGGGCGTGATCCTCTACGAGGAGCACCTGCGGGCGGACTGGTGGCTCCTCCCGCAGCTCCTGGGCGTGGCCCTGATCTGCTCGGGCGTCCTGGCTCTGGCGCGGGCGGGGGAGGGCGCGCCGTGAGGACCAGGGCCTGTTCGGCGGCATGGCGGAAGGCGACAACGGAGAGCGCGATGCCGATGCGGCCCGTCCGCTGCGGCGGGCACCCGCAGGCGGCGCCCAGCAGACTGAACGACGCCGCGCCGTGGCCGACGCCCTCTGCGCGTGCGCGGCAGCGGCCCACACGGCATCGGGCGGCCTTTCGAGCCGGACGGGATGCAGGGCGAGCAGGAACTGCCGGTGGCAGTCGGCCCGGATCCGGCCCCGCAGCCCCTGGAACTCGGCGGCCTGCCGGTCGGAGGCCCGCGCGAGGGCGGCGGTGTGCTACTGCCGGTAGAACCCGCCGACGGTGTGCATGTGCCCGAACGGCGCCGGATGGGCGACCCGGCGCGCATCCGGCTGCCGCTCGGCCTGCTGCAGCGCGGCCGGAGCGAGGGTGGTGTCCCCCATGACTCTGATCCTGGGGGGGCGCCGCTTGCCAGACATCAACGCCGCGCCTGGAGAGGGCAGTTGCCCCTACCCACCCCTACCCGCTGCTGCGCTCCTGCGGGAGGCCGGTGGCCGAGATCCGCTCGACGAAGCACCGTACCTGTTCCTCGACGGGCTCCTCGGCCGACACGGGCATCACGCACCAGCGGGACGTACCGCCTTCACCGAACCGCCCGGTGACGAAGGACACGAACACTGCGGCGGACTCCCCCCGCGCCTGGACCCGAATCCCGTTCGGGGACGGCCGGAGGTCCCATCGCTCGTACCAGTCGGCGGCGGCGATCCGCTGGGCGAGAAGACGTGCCGCGGTATCCACGGGCTCCTCCCAGCTGTGGTCCACGACGACCCGAGCCAGCTCGGCCTCGTACTGCGCGGCGTCGAAGCGGACCTCGGGCGGGAGAGGGACCCGGATGTCGTGGGTGTTCTCCCAGTCCACCCACTCGATATGCGGGCCCCGGCGCCGGACGGTGACGAAGACTCCGCCGCAGCAGCTGGTGACGCAGTCATTGTTCGACAGCTCGGCACGCCGTGGCTCAGGACCGGCCCACAGCGGCCACGTCTCCGGCGAACCGAGCCACATCTGCTGATAGCAACTCGAATCACCACCCTGATGTACCTCCTCCAACACGTCGCGCCCGTCAATCAGGGGCCGCATGCCCACCCCTTGCATGGCCGCATGCGGGCGCGGAAGGACGGGGCGGAGAGCGATGACGCTCACGGGTGCGAGGTGTTCCATACCGCCCATGATCCCGGACCGGCGGCGGGACGGGCCGGTGGGCTCGGGGTCTCTGTGCGTGCCCGTGAATGAGGGTTCTTGGTCACCTGGATCTTGTCCGCCGATCCAGGTTCCCCCAGGGGGTTACAACTTCGATCTTGAACTGCATCGTGAGCTTCCCCATGGGCACCCACTGCACGGAGTGGGGGCCACCGCTGTGGCACGATGCGAAGGATGTGACGACGTCCTGTTCAGCGTCGCGAACCAGCCGTTCCCCTGGGCTGTGGTGCACCTGACGTGGACGGGCCGCGAGGAACGAGCACCGTGGCCGACGACAACACCGCTGGCAAGCTTGGCCGAGCTCCTCACCGAATGGGCCGACCACGGCTGCAACGACGAGGCGGCGGCGTCTACGGAGTCACGTGCGTAGCCAGATTGTCGTCGCAGCGAGTGGCGACCGCCCGGTGTTGCTTCAAAGGGTTGATCGCACGTTCAACGGTGTTGCGCCTCTTGTACCGCTCTTCGTCGAAGGCCGGCGGTCGTCCGCCACGTGAACCTCGGCGCAGGCGGGCGGCCTGACTGTCGGTCTTCTCCGGGACGGTGTGCCGGATGTTCCGTCGGCGCAGGTACTCGCGGCAAGGTCCATTGCGGTCTGCCTTGTCGGCCGCAACGCCGCCCGGCTTCTTGCGGGGCCGCCCGGCTCGATCTTCGGGACGCGGATCTTCTCCAGCACCGGCCTGAACTGGGTGCAGTCAGCCCGCTGACCTGCGGTAGCGATCAGGGGCAGCGGAGGGCAGCGACCGTCGGCTGTCTCTGGTGGAGCTCGCTGGTGACCCCGCCCCGCGAACTCCCCAGGCCCTCACTTCCCGCACCACCCCCACCAGGCGGGCGACAAGGCTCTGCCATGGTGTCTCGCCCTGGTGTTCTGACTGCCCGGCCCCCTTTGAAGCGGGCGCCGCAGGCGGATCGGTCCGGGCGCCGGCCGCGCGCTTATGCGCCCGATGATGGTGGAGGCGACCGAGACGTCCCAGCCGATCTCACCGGCCGCGTTCGCGGCAGCCTGGACCTGCTGGGGCAGACGCTCCGGCGTTGCATCCGCAGACCACAGCCGACGGCGTCCGTAGACCGTCTTCCACGGCCCGAACCGTTGAGGCAGGTCACGCCGCTGAACCCGGTCCGAACCCGGTCCGGAATCCCGTCGATCACCTGCCGAGGGTCCCGTCATCGGCCACCATGCCGGTTACTGACCGATAGGAACGGCTGAATCCGTTCCCACCCGGCATCTGTTGGATCTCCCCGCCTCGTGTCCACATCAACGACCTGGGCCGAAGCGGTCGCATGGCCGGCCGGACAAGTCCTAGGTGGCCCCGGGCCTGGCGCGGAAACCTTGCACTGGAAGCGGACGGCGACGTCGGCACGGACAGGGGGTACTGCCGTCGGGTGCGGAAGCGGTCGCCTCCCCCGATGGGACGGGACGCACATCGGCTGGGAGCGGGGATCCTGGGCAGCCACGGGACGGCAGCGCACTCGTACCCGCCGGGGAGGGCGACCGGACCTCCTGGTGGCGACGCAGCTTCCCCCTGGAGGCAGGCAGGACTGCTCTCAGTGCGGTGGGGACTCGGCCGGCGCGGCTTGACCGAGTAGGGATCGCGGGGGCGGGCCGTAGGATCGGCCTGATCGGGCGGGTGGTTGGTGCGGCAGGGTGGGTGGTGGGTGTGACGAACCGGATGGCGGCGGTGGCGTTGGCAGCGGTGACGGCCGCTGTGCTGCTGGGGGGCTGCGCGGGCGGAACGACCTCCGACAAGCCGGACGCTCCGGCATCGCCTTCCTCATCCGACACGGCCCCGGCCGAACCGTCCGCCTCGGTGACTGTGTCGCCAGCCACTGACGAGCCCACAACCGGGCCGTCCACCACACCCGAACGCACAACTGTGCCGTCGACCACCAACGGCCCCACAGCCGCCCCGCCGGCAACCACGCAGAACCCGCAGCAGGGCTCCACCCCCTCCCCTTCCCTCTGGAAGCCACCGCCCTTCGACCCCAAGAAGCCCTCGCCGCCGAACTACACGGTGCCGCCGCCGATGCGGTAAGGGACGCACGGCACCAAACCCGCACCTCGGGCAGGAACACAGACCAGCGGTCCCGAGCGACACGGTGCCACCGCCGAGGCGGACCCAGCTCCGATGCCCCTCGCCGGTGAGCGCCACTGCTGCGGCGGAGCGTGTCGCCCGGGCGGAAAACTCGCTCCGGGCACCCGCCCGTTGGCCCGGCCCTGCCGTCGCGGTGGGGGCGGCAGCCTGCCGGAACGCGCGGCGCCCGGGCGGCCCGGTGGATCCACGAGAGCTCGGCCGTGAGGAGCCGACCTCCTGCCCGGAGCCCAAGACCGGCTCATGAAACTGAACCGAAAACCGCCCCACCCATGGCCTTGTCAGCCGCAGAATCACATCGCTAGGGTCCATGATTACACGTGTAACAGACTCACTACGTCGACGCTCCCACCCACCCGAAAGGCCCGCCATGACCCAATCTCCCCCGACCACCTTCGACATCGCCGACATGACCTGGCCGCCCCCGCCCTACCAACCCCCCGTACCCCCGGTGACCGCCCCCGACGGAGTCCGTCACTTCGACGGGATCACCTACGCCACCACCCCCGGCTACCGCCCCCGCCTCCTCGACGTCCAAGTCCCCGCAGGCGACGGCCCCTTCCCCGCCGTGGTCTGGATCCACGGCGGCGGCTGGCTGGAGGGCGACCGCCGCTACCCGCCGCCGACCGTCCCTGCCACCCTCCTCCACGGCACCGTGCTCGCCGCCGGCCTCGCGCTCGTCTCCATCGACTACCGCCACAGCCTGGAGGCCCCGTTCCCCGCCCAGCTGCACGACGTGAAGGCCGCCATCCGTTACGTCCGCACCTTCGCCGCCGAACTCGGCATCGACCCGGCCCGGATCGCCGTCTGGGGCGAGTCCGCCGGCGGCCACCTCGCCGCCCTCGCGGGCCTGGTCGGCGCGGACCGGCCAGCGCTCGAAGGCACCCAGGGCGTCGGCTCCGGCGACACCGACGTCCTCGCGGTGGTCGACTGGTACGGCGTCTCCGACCTGGTCTCCCTCGCCGACCACCCCATGCCGCCCCTGCCACCGATGCCCGCCGGTACGGAGTTCCCGGACCCCTACGTCGCCCTGCTCGGCGCCTCCGTGACCGACCGCCCGGACCTCGCGCGGGCCGCGAGCCCGGTGACGTACGCCGCAGGCTCGAACCCCCTGCCCTTCCTCCTGGTCCACGGCACGCACGACGCCCTCGTCCCCTACAGCCAGAGCGAAGCCCTCGCAGCCGCCCTGACCGGCGCCGGGGGCGAGGTCACACTCAGGCCGGTGGAGAACGCCGACCACATCTTCCTCGGCTCACCGGACATCGTGAAGATCGTGGAGGAGAGCGTCACCTTCCTGGCCACCCGTCTCAGCACCCACCCCTGAGCCCGCATCCCCGCACCGGGCCCCGGCGACCGGGGCAGCCGGGGCAGCCGGGGCAGCCGGGGCAGCCGGGGCAGCCGGGGCAGC